>NZ_WLZY01000006.1:338418-430477 GCF_010122465.1 Phytoactinopolyspora mesophila
ACGCGGACGTGGATGCTGATGTTGACGCGGACGTGGATGCTGATGTTGACGCGGACGTGGATGCTGATGTTGACGCGGACGTGGATGCTGATGTTGACGCGGACGTGGATGCTGATGTTGACGCGGATGTCGATGCTGATGTTGACGCGGACGTGGATGCTGATGTTGACGCGGATGTCGATGCTGATGTTGACGCGGACGTGGATGCTGATGTTGACGCGGATGTCGATGCTGATGTTGACGCGGACGCGGACGCGGACGCTGATGTTGACGCGGACGTCGATGCTGATGTTGACGCGGACGTCGATGCTGATGTTGACGCGGACGCGGACGCGGACGCTGATGTTGACGCGGACGTCGATGCTGATGTTGACGCGGATGTCGATGCTGATGTTGACGCGGACGTGGATGCTGATGTTGACGCGGATGTCGATGCTGATGTTGACGCGGACGCGGACGGCGACAAAGACGCCAACGGCGACAAGGACGCCAACGGTGATGACCTGCCTGACACCGGTGTAGGCAGCATGGTTCTCATCACCATGCTTGTCGCATTGCTGCTCGGAGCCGGTGTGATCGCATACACCGCGAGCAACAGGCGCCAGGCAACGATCGAGTAGACGATCCGTCTATCCGACGAACGGACCGGTGGGTCCGCACCGAATGGCCGGTGTGGACCCACCGATTCTCGTGATACCTCTACTTGAGGCAGCACAGACAGTGCGGGCATGAAGCTCGGGAGCAGGCTGGTGGACCTGCGGGGTTAGGGGCAAGTGGATGCAGCAAACGAGGCCGGTCTGGCTCAAGTTCCTGGCTGGCATAGCTGGCTTAGCTGTCGCGGCACATTTGGCTGTGACCGCGTTATTCGTGGGTCCTGACAACGCTGCGAAGGACGCGTTGAAGGAGCCGATGAACGCGTACATGCTCCCGATGTTTCAGCAGAACTGGAGCCTCTTCGCGCCGAACCCCATAGGAACCGAACGATCGTTGCTGGTGCGGGCTTGGTTCGACGACCAACGCCACACCGAGTGGGTGGATGTGACGGAACTGGAAATCGACGCCGCGGTTTTGCACAACCTGACGCCCTCGAGAGTTGGGATTGTCACCCGGCGAGTCGCTACCCGGATCGGCCAGCAGCACGGGCGCATGACCACCGAGGAACGGCGCGCGCTGGCCAGTCACTATCACGACGATGCGTGGAACCGGCTTAATGCCCGGTTGATGCGAGAGGAAGACCGCTCGCCGGCAAGCCGCATCGCTTACGTGCTCAGATACGATCGCGCGATCACCGCCTATGCGACCCAGTTTGCCTACGCCTGGTGGGGCGAGGATGCCGGAATCAAGTACGTGCAGTTCAAGACCGAAGAAGAACGAGCCATCAGCTTCGCCGACCGGCATCGCGATCTAGACCCAAGAGTGACCACCCGCGAATTCGGACGCCGGCCGCTACTGGAGCACGACGGGCAGGACCGTGAGGCGTTCGCCGCCGCCATTGAGAGGTTCGCCAAATGAGTGCGCCAGCTCCGCCGCTGTGGAATGAACATGTGTCGCCGAAGCTGCGCTTCGGTGAGGAATGGCTGCTGGGCGCGAAACGCGCCACCTACGGTATCGCCCTTGTCCGGATCTTGTTTGGCTTGACTGCTCTGGGATTCCTGGCTGCGAACTGGCTGAATCGACATTATCTCTGGGGCGACGCCGCGCGCTGGCTGGAGCCGATCGATGACAACGGTGGCTTCACCTGGCCGTTTACGTTCTTCCACGGTGGTGGTAGTCAGCTCGAGCTGAATCTGAAGCTTGGCCTGGTGGCCGTGCTCCTGGTGTTGCTCGTGCTCGGGTGGCGCACCAGAATGCTTGCGCCGATCATCCTCCTGCTCTGGGTGAGCTTGATCGAGGCACAGCCGATCTATGGCGACCAAAGCGACAACATCTTCCGGATCCTCTTCTTTTACATGTGCTTTGCTGATACATCCGGGCGATGGTCGCTTGACGCCCGCCGGCGAGCCAAACAGGCCGCCGGCCAATGGCAGAGCCCCATACAGCTGAAGATCTCACCCGAGCTACGTTCGAACGCGTCGATGGTCGCCATTTTGTTTCATAATCTGGCGATCCTGGCCGTCGGCGCACAGATCTGTATCATTTATGTCGCTTCAGGTCTGTACAAGGTTCAGGGTGAATTCTGGCAGGACGGCACGGCGGTCTATTACCCCATGCAGGTTGGCCAGTACGCCCCATGGCCGGCGCTCAACGATTTCCTGGGTTCAAGTGCCCTCGGCGTGATGGTCATCACGTATTTCTCCGTGCTGATCCAGATCTTCTTCCCGTTGATGCTCCTGCGGCGCACGACGCGCGTACTGGCTCTGATCAGCGTGGCGGGCATGCATCTTGGAATTGCCGTGATCATGGGCCTGCCGTTCTTCTCCTTGTTCATCTTGGCCGGCGACATGGTATTTATCCGGGACTCCACGTACGTCAGCATCCAGCGCTGGGCTCGTGGTAGATGGCGGCAACGGCGTGACCAGCGTGAGAGCAAGAAGGCGGCTGAGCTGAAACCCGGGCTGGAGTCCGAGCAGGAGCCGGTGTCCGTGTCTTCCGCGGCTCGCGCCGGCTGACTCGGGCGGCAAAAGATCATCGGCCGGCCCTTGTGTCCGAGGGCCGGCCGAGGCGCGTCCTGGAGTGCTGCCGCGAGCCTGGTGGCCGGGAGTGGCGAGCCACGATATGCGGCTTATGGCTTCATCTATGACTCATAGTAGTGGGATGGAAAATCATGCCGTGGGCACCGTCGGACTATATGCCCGATTTGGGCAACTTACCCCTCGTGTATTCAATTGATACATACGCGCCTGCCTAGCGCCTGGACGGTCACAAATTATGTCCAAACGTATGATCGTTCTGCCTACGACAAGCGAACTTCATGCCGATAGTGTCGGGGTCACGTCGCAGAGCGAATTAGTAGTGCCTGCGACAACCACTTTGGTACTGCCGTAGGGGAGAAGGCATGACGTTTGACAGTAGAAAGCGCCGACAGCTGCTTAGCAGCAGCGTCGCCGCAGGGGCCGTAGCGGCCCTGACGTCGACGGCGCTGGCGATGCCAGCGTCGGCGGCAGAGGGAGATTACTCGCGGGCGGAAGCCCGATTCCTGGCGGGCGAGGTCCTCGGTGTGGACCTCGACGAAATCGTCGAGCTGGCCGGCGTCGAGGTCGAGAACTTCGGCACCGAGGAGCCAGTCACCGAGGCTAACCCGCTGGACATCACCATCCTCGACACCATCGACATCGACATCCCGGGCGGCATCCAGCTGCCGCTGAGCGACATCATCGAACTCGGTGCGGTCAACCAGTGGGCGGACGCCAGGGACAACGGTACGTCGAGCGCGGCTACCGGCGCTGTCGCCGACAACGGCGGCGTCGGCACCGGTGTGGACGCCGGTTTCCCGGGTAACGCCAACTTCAACCTCACCAACCTGCTCGGTGAGAACTTCACCGACCTGATCGCCGATCTCGAGCTCGAACTCGGCGCGATCTCGTCGGAGGCGCATCTGGTTGGTCCTACCGACTTGGAGTTGCAGGACACCGAGGATGTCGGTGACGGCTTCACCCTCACTCGCGACTACGAGATCGCCGGTGGCTACCTGAAGCTTGAACTTCCGCTGCTGGGTGGTCTGCTGCCGGACATTCTCAACAGCGTCGGCGAGGTCGACGACGAGGTCAACGCGTCGCTGAGCGAGCAGGGTCTGACCAACTCGCTCGGATCGCTGGGCTCGAACGATGACGAGGTCGCCAGCGATGCCCGGGGCGCGGTCGCAGAGATGCTCAGTGAGCCGGTGGCCAAGTCGGCGATCGAGCTGGACCTGGGCGCGGGCACTCTGATCATCGATCTCAACGAGCTGCTCGACGGCGGCCTGAACGGTCAGCCGCCGAACACCGAACTGCTCAGCTCCGCAGTGCTGGGAGGTCTCCTTGGCAACCTGACGGACCTGCTGGACGACCTGCTGGGTGACATCCTGGGCCTGGTGCAGGAGTCCGTCGAGCAGACTGTTGAGCAGGCCCAGGCCGACGACGCCGCGGCTGATGAGGCGCTCGAGGCCGCTATTGGCCTCGGTGACATCCTCGATGGCCTGCTGGGCCTGCTGAACCTCGACGAGCTGATCGACGATCTCGGTGACGTCCTAGCCAAGGTGATCTCCATCAAGCTGAACTACCAGCCCGATCAGCCGATGAACAACAGCGCCCAGGCCGAGATGCTGCGCAGCATCCCGCTCGCGGGCGCCGACACGGCCGACCTCGAGTCCGGAGGCCCGTTCCGGGTGTCGGCTCTCTACATCGACGTGCTGCCGGCCGACAGCCTGGCAGTTGTCGACCTGGCTCGCTCCGAGGTCGGACCGAACCTGGCCCAGGAGCAAGAGGTCGAGGTCGACGTCGACGCGGATGTCGATGCTGATGTTGACGCGGACGTGGATGCTGATGTTGACGCGGATGTCGATGCTGATGTTGACGCGGATGTCGATGCGGACGTGGATGCTGATGTTGACGCGGATGTCGATGCTGATGTCGATGCGGACGTGGATGCTGATGTTGACGCGGATGTCGATGCGGACGTGGATGCTGATGTTGACGCGGACGTGGATGCCGACGCTGACGCGGAGGTCGACGCCGACGCTGACGCCGACGGTAATGGCCTGCCCGACACCGGTTCGAACATCCTGTGGCTGCTTCTTGTGGTCGGCCTGCTGGCTGCCGGTGGCTACACGATGTACATGACGAGCCGCAACCGCAAGGCGGCGGCACAGGGGTAACTACGTACTCCCCTTAACTAGGTCTCGTGCCTAGCCAGGTGGGCCGGCGCCACACGGCGCCGGCCCACCGTTTTGTCGTCGGCAGACGCGAGCCGGTGCGGTCGTCTAATCTTGCGGGGTGTCCGACAAGCAGGACGAGCAACGCTCAGACTACGTACCACCTATCGCCCGGGGGATAGCCTTCTTCCTCGTAGGGCTCCTTGGCATCCATTTCGCGGCCACCTTCTTGTGGAATGCACCGGACAATCCGATCAAGGACTCCGTCCGGGACGAGATGCGCAGCTATATCCAGCCGTTCTTTCAGCAGAACTGGAGCCTGTTCGCGCCGAATCCGGTGAGCAGTGAAGGGGAGGTGCTGCTGCGGGCGCGGACTGAAGACCCGGTCACCGGTGATGTCCGGACCACGGAATGGATCTCGCCCACTGAACTCGAGTGGAGCGTGGTGCGGGACAACCCGGCGCCGTCACGCGTCAGCCGCCTCTCGTCCAATCTTCATCGGCGGCTCAACACGGCGTGGAACCGGCTGAACGATGAACAGAAGGACATCGTGGCTGACGACTACGACGACATGACCGTCTGGTCGCCACTCGCTGACGACCTGATCGAAGCGCAGGGTGGTGAGACATCGTCGCGGGTGGCCAACCTGGTGCGTGCCGACCGGGTGCTGACCGGCTACGCCACCCAGGTGGCTCGGGCAATGTGGGGCGAGAACATCGTGGCCGTCCAGTTCCAGTTGCAACGCACGCCGGTGCCCCGATGGGAAGATCGCATGGAGCCGGAGCCGGACAACCCCGACCGGACATATCGCCACTTCGGCTGGCGCCCGGTGCTGGTCAACGACGGCCAGGATGACGATGCGTTCGCGCGGACATTGCTGCGCCTGCGTGACCAGGTTCGGGGAGTGGCGTCATGATCGGCTCGCTGGCCCGTGACCTCTTCCGGCTGGTCGCATCCACTGCCGGAAGAGTGATCGATCAGGGCGAGCGCTGGCTGTTCGATCGCAAGAAAGCCACGTACGGCCTGTCGGTGATGCGAATGTGCCTCGGCGTCGCAATCGTCGGCTCGCTCACGGTCAACTTCGTCGATCGCTATTACGTATGGGGCCCTGGTGCCCGCTGGCTGCAGCCTTGGCTGGTGATCGACGACTGGGGGTTCCCGTTCACCGTCATCTTCACCCCGGACGACTCAACAGTGATGTTCACGGTGAAGTACCTCTGCCTGGGCGTTGTCGCCGTACTCTTCACGCTTGGCTGGCGCACTCGCGTGATCACTCCGCTGCTGCTGCTGATGCTCGCCAGCCTGATGCGGCTGAACCCGGTGGCAACCGATGCTGGTGACAACCTGACCAGAATCATGTTGCTCTTCATGTGCTTCGCCGATGTCAGCGCCCGATGGTCGCTAGACGCCCGGCGTCGTGCCGCCGCCGGGCCGCCGCGCCGCCGTATTCCGGCTTGGCCCGGCGTGCTGTTCCACAACGTTGCCTTGATCGCGATCGCCGGCCAGGTGTTCGTCGTCTATGTCGTGTCCGGGTTGTCGAAGGTGCAGGGGTCGATGTGGCAAGAAGGAGTCGGCCTCTACTATCCCTTGCGGATCGCCCAGTACGAGGCCTGGCCGGCGTTGAATGAACTGGTTTACTCCAGCGCGTTCTTCGTCACGGTCGGCAGTTATGTCACGGTCTTCGTTCAGGTCTTCTTCCCGTTGCTGTTGCTCCGGCGCGGCACCCGGATCATGGCGCTCGTGCTCGTCTTCTTCATGCATGTCGGCATCGCCGTGACCATGGCGCTGCCGTGGTTCTCGTTGGCGATTCTGGCCGCCGATGCCATCTTCATCCGCGACGATTCCTATCGGGCGGCGATGCGATGGCTGAGCCGTGCGAGGCGGGCCGATCCGGGCGGACTCGGCCCGGCTGAGCCGGTGCCTGTCGTCAGGCCCGAGGAGCAGCTGCGGCCGCTGTGAGATGTTGCATTGTGAAGAACCGCACTCCAGGTGTTACTCGCCAGTAACAAGAGGTACGATCGGTGCGTTCAGTAGAGGTGAGGCCAACTCTGGCTGATCCTCTTGACGGGCCGTATAACGCACAGGAGGTCGTCGCCCGGTCATGAAAATCATCGCCCTGGTGAAACACGTGCCGGACGCTGCCGCGGATCGGACGTTCAACGACGCTGACAACACCACGGACCGAGTTGGTGTGGACGGAATCTTGTCCGAACTCGACGAGTATGCCGTTGAAGCAGCGCTGAAGATCGCTGAATCCGGAGACGCCGAGGTCATCGCGGTCACAATGGGTCCAGAAGGCGCCGTCGATGCTGTCAAGCGCGCGCTTCAGATGGGCGCCCACTCGGGTGTTCACATCGTCGACGACGCCTTGCACGGTTCGGACGCGCTGGCGACGTCGCGAGTGCTGGCGACGGCCATCGAGAAGGTAGGTGACGTCGACCTCGTGCTGTCGGGCATGGCCTCGACCGACGGCGGTATGAGCGTGGTCCCGGCCATGGTCGCCGAACGGCTCGGGCTGGCACATGTCGGGTTCGTCGGTGAGCTGACGCTGAATGGCGCCACCGTGACGGCGCGCCGCGACGCGGATGTGACCGAGACCGTCGAGGCATCGCTGCCGGCCGTCGTCTCGGTGACCGACCAGATCAACGAGCCGCGTTACCCCTCGTTCAAGGGCATCATGGCGGCGAAGAAGAAGCCGGTCGAGACCTGGTCTCTGGCCGACCTCGGTATCGAGTCCGAGGCAGTGGGCCTCTCTGCCGCGTGGTCCGTGGTCGACGCCATTGATCAGCGCCCCGAGCGCACTCAGGGTGAGATCGTCACCGACGAAGGCGACGGCGGCGTCAAACTCGCCGAGTACCTTGCCAGCCAGAAATTCGTCTGACGCGTGCGTGTCCCTAGGGAGAGAAGATATGACTGAGATCCTCGTCCTCGTCGACCACGCTGACGGCGCGGTACGCAAGACCACGACCGAACTGCTGACCATCGCTCGCCGGGCCGGCGAGCCCTCGGCGGTCTTCCTCGGTTCGGGCTATGAAGCTGCCAAAGAGACGTTGAGCGCGTTCGGCGCCGAGAAGGTATATGTGGCCGACGCTCCGGAGCTGGACGACTATCTGGTGGCGCCCAAGGCGGAAGTCCTGGCGCAGATCGCCGCCAACGTCAACCCAGCGGCGGTGCTGATCGCTTCCAACCCGGATGGCAAAGAGATCGCGGCGCGGCTGGCGGTCAAGCTCGAGTCCGGCATCATCACCGACGCGGTGGACGTCGGGGCTGACCTGACGACCACCCAGTCGGCCTTCGCCGCCAGCTACAGCGTGACCGCGCGGGTCACCCACGGCACACCGGTCATCACCGTCAAGCCGAACTCCGCGACACCGGAGCAGGCTGCCACCACGCCGGTCGAGGAGAAGGTCGCCGCGTCGGTGTCCGATACCTCGAAGGCCGCGAGGATCGTCTCCCGGAGTGCGCGCGAGGCGACCGGGCGGCCGGAACTCACCGAGGCTGCCATCGTCGTGTCCGGAGGGCGCGGCACCGGCGGCAACTTCGCCCCGGTAGAAGCCCTGGCCGACGCCCTGGGCGGCGCAGTCGGCGCTTCGCGCGCCGCGGTCGACTCCGGCTGGTACCCGCACAGCCACCAGGTGGGCCAGACCGGCCAGACCGTGTCGCCGCAGCTGTACATCGCGGCCGGCATCTCCGGAGCTATCCAGCACCGTGCCGGTATGCAGACCTCGAAGACGATCGTCGCGGTCGACAAAGACCCGGAGGCGCCGATCTTCTCGATGGTGGACTTCGGCGTCGTCGGCGATCTGCACACCATCCTGCCGCAGGCGACCGAGGAGATCCTGAAGCGTAAGGGCTGATCGCCGAGCACTAATGCTCCGGCAAATGAGGTCTCTCCTCGCCCAGCAGACTCGGTCGGAGGGAGGCTGCGCCATTGTCCTCCCTCACCAGCTGATGGTCGCGCTTGCCGGCTCCCTCGTGCCTCGTCCGCCGGCTCGCCGCTCGACATGCCCGCCACACCATGGAGAGACCTCATGTGCCGGAGTGCTTCAGTGCTGTGCGCAGGCCTTGTCTAGCAGGCTTGTGTAAACGTCACATGCGGCGTAGATGTTCTCGACCCGGCACCGCTCGTCGGTGACGTGTGCCTGCTCGGGCTCGCCCGGGCCGAGGATCAGCGCGGGCCCGCCGAGTACGGCGGCGTCGGTGAAGTAGGTCGCGCCCGGCAATGGGTCGTCGGTCAGGCCGAGCTCACGGAGCACGGCACGCATGCTCTCGGCCGCCGGATGGGCAGGGTCGGTGAGTACAGGCGCCAGGTCCAGCATCGGTGTGACGTCCACGTGGGCGCCGGCAGCCGTGCCCACGGCGCGGGCCAGCGCCGCGTGCTGCACACCAGGCACGGATCGGATGTCGAGGCCCGCTTCGGCGTGGTGAGGCACGAGGTTCACCTGCTGGCCGGCGTGGAAGGTGCCGACGTTGACGGTGCTCGCGCCGAGTTGTGGGTGGGTCGGCCAGATGTCCGCGGCGACGACGTCCTGCACCGCCCGGGCCAGGCGCAGAGCAGCGTTGTCCCCGAGCTCGGGCCGGGAGCCATGTGCTGCCCGGCCGTGTGCGCTCAGCCGCAACCACAACGCGCCCTTGTGGCCGAGCACCAGCCGGTTGGCGGTGGGCTCGGCGACGATCACCGCCCACGGGTCCGCAGGCATGGCGTCGGCGAGCTGGCGCGCGCCCTCGCAGCCCGTCTCCTCGGCAGCGGTGAGCAGGAGATGGACCCCGCGGCAGCGATGCGGGCGGCTGGCGTGGGTGATGAAGGCGACGGTGAGGGCGGCGACGCCAGCCTTCATGTCGCTGCTGCCACGGCCGTAAACCCAGCCGTCGGTGACGTCCGCGCCCCATGGATCGGCCGTCCAGGAACCGGTGTCGACGGCGACGGTGTCGAGGTGCCCGGTTAGTATGACCGGCCGGTTGGTTCCGTCCAGGTCGCCGCCGTGCCGGGCGATCAGCTGATGCCGGCCGGACCGCCATTCGAGCACCGTTGTGGCGGTCCCCGAAGCCTCCAGGCGCCTGGCGATGAGAGCCGCCGCGGCGGCCTCTCCGTCCAGAGCGGTATTCAGCCGGATTAGTTCGCGGGTCAGCGTCAGGGCGTCCATTGGTTCACTCCGGTTCGGCGCTGGACACGGTGCTCTCCCGGACGACGAGTTCGGGTTCCAGCGCCAGCTTGCGCACCGGAAGGTCGGTGTCGGCCAGGCGGGCGTCGAGCAGCCGCACGGCTTCGGTGGCGATCGCCTCGCGTGGCTGCCGCAGCGTAGTCAGTGCGGGTTCGACGTAGCTGGCGATGAAGATGTCGTCGAACCCAGTGATCATCACCTGCTCCGGAATGGCCACACCGTGCCTGCGTAGCTCGCGGATCGCTCCCACGGCGATCTCGTCGTTGCCGCACACCAGAGCGTCCGGCAGTTCGCCGCCGGCGAGGAGCTGTCGAGCGGCCGACTCGCCCCATTCGATGCTGAACTCTCCGAGCAGTTCGACGCACTCGGTGATCCCGGCGGAGGCGGTGGCACGCCGCAGCGCGTCCAGCCGGTCCCGGCCGCTCGAACTCTGCTGTCCGGCGCTGACCAGGACGATGCGCTGGGCGCCGAGTTCGCGGACATGGTTCACCACGTGCGCCATTCCAGCTTCGTCGTCGACACCTACCCAGTCCAACCGGACCTGGTCGGCATACCGGTCGAGCTGGACGACGGGAGTGTGCCGCATGGCTTCGCGCAGGCCCTCGGCGCTTGCCTGGGAGTCGACCGGACTGATCAGCAGGCCGTCCACCTGCCGGCCGAGCAGCGCATGGATGCGCCGCCGCTCGACATCCGCGGACAGCCGGGCGTCGCACAGCATCAGCTCGCGGTCGGACTCCTGAAGTGTGCGCTCGACGGCCTCGACGATGGCTGGGAAGAACGGATTGCTGATCTCCGGGACGATCATCCCGATGACGCCTGTGCGTTGTGCCCGCAGGGCTCGCGCCACGGCATTGTGCCGGTAGCCGACCAGGCGAGCGGCCTCGTGCACACGCTCGGCCACCTCCGGCCCGACCCGCCGGGCACCAGACAGTGCACGCGAGACTGTGGAGACCGATACCCCCGCCTCCCGGGCGACGTCGTGGATGGTGACAGCCACCAGTTCCTCCCTAAATCGGCCAAACGTTTTCCCGATTCTAGCCCACCAAGCATGTGCATGATCCAGTGTTTCACTACGGTTAATCTCTGATTCGACCCTTGACCGCCTCCTGGAGTCGGCGTAACTTTGCTCGGCAATGGGCAATCGTTTGCCCGCCATGGACCGTTTGAAGGAGATGCGATGACCCACGTCAGGGCGGCCCGTACGGGCATGGCCGTTGCGCTTGCAGGCTCCATGCTGGCGCTCGCCGCTTGCGGCGGCAATGGCGACGACGGTGGTAACGACGGCGACGGGGACGGCGACATCAAGATCGGCCTCGTCCAGATCAACCAGCAAGCTTTGTTCTTCAACGAGATGAACGCAGGCGCCGAGGAAGCTGCCGAGGACGAGGGCGTCGACCTGACGATCTTCAATGCCAACGACGACGCCTCCACCCAGAACGAGGCCATCGCCAATATGGTGACCCAAGGGTTCGACGCGCTGATCGTCGTGGCGATCGACGTCGAAGGAATCAAGCCGGCGCTGGCTGAGGCCAAGGACGCCGGCATGGCCGTGATAGCCGTCGATGCGATCGTCGACGACCCGAACGTCGACGTGCAGGTGGGCGTGGACAACGACGAGGCGGGCCGGCAGATCGGTGAGTACGTCAACTCCTGGATCGAGGAGAACGGCGCTGACTCCAATATTGGCGTGGTCGGTGCGCTGAACTCGTTCATCCAGAACATCCGCATGGATAGCTTCGTCGAGACCGTCGAAGCCGCGGGTGGCGTCATCACCCAGACCGTCGACGGTGAGAATCGCCAAGAGGCGGCCATGGCGGCGGCCGAGAACATGGTGACGGCGCAGGACGAGACCTCGATCGTCTACGCCACCGGTGAGCCGGCCTTGCTGGGAACGGTTGCCGCGGTGCGCTCACAGAACGCCGCGGATCGGATCCGGGTCTTCGGGTGGGATCTCACCGCGGAGGCGATCTCCGGGATTGACGAAGGATTCGTCGAGGCGGTCGTCCAGCAGGATCCCCGCGCGGAAGGTGTCGTGGCCGTGCAGGCGGCGAAGACCTTGGTCGAGGGCGGTGCGGTGGAGTCACCGATCGACGTGCCGGTCGCCATTGTGACCAGTGACAACGTCGACGAGTTCCGCTCGATCTTCGAGTAGGGGGACAGCCGACGATGTCGCAACGGGAGAGCACGCCAGACCGGATCGTCATGCGGGACATCCGCAAGCGTTACGGCATGGTGGACGCGCTGCGCGGGGTCACCCTCCGCCTTGGCGCCGGCGAGGTCATGGGTCTGGTGGGCGATAACGCCGCCGGAAAGTCGACGCTGATGAAGATCCTGGCCGGTGCCGTCTTGCCCGATTCCGGGGAGATCCAGGTCGACGGCGCCGTGACGCGCTACGCCTCGCCAAAGGAGGCACATGACCTCGGGATCGAGATGGTCTACCAGGATCTGGCGCTCTGCGACGACATCGACGTCGCCGGCAACCTCTTTCTGGGGCGCGAGCCGCGTAGGGGCGGCGGGCTGATGCTCGACGAACGGGCCATGCACGCGCGTGCCCGCGAACATCTCGACGCGCTACGGATCCGGATTCCACTCACCAACCTGCCGGTGCGGGCGCTGTCCGGCGGTCAGCGACAGGCAGTGGCCATCGCCCGTGCGGTCACCTTCGGCCCGCGGGTACTGATCATGGATGAGCCCACCGCGGCGCTCGCGGTCAGCGAGGTGCGAACGGTTCTCGAACTGATTCGCACGGTGGCCACCCGCGGCGTAAGCGTCATCCTCATCACGCACCGGCTGCAAGACCTATTCGAAGTGTGTGACCGCCTGTGCGTCATGTACGAGGGAACGCTGCGCGCTGACCTCGATGCCCGCACTACATCGCTGGAATCGCTGGTCGAGGAGATCGTCGGAAGGGGACACGCGGCATGAACACCCCGCTCGCTACCGAATCCGCCCCCAATGAGCGTCTGGTGGTGACCCGGCAGACTCGGTTGACCGCGAAACTCACCACCCATGTGCAGACCGTCGCCGTTGGCGGGGTCCTGCTGGTGCTGTTGCTGGTCTTCGCCTTCTCAGCAGATCAGTTCCTCACCGTCAACAACATCCTGAACATGCTCCGGCAGATCGCTCCCACCATGATCGTGGCGGTGGCGATGACCTTCGTCATCACCTCCGGAGGCATCGACCTGTCGGTCGGATCGACGGTGGCGCTGTCGGGATCGTTGCTCGCCATCGCCATCTCCGCGGGCTGGGACCCGACGCTGGCGCTGGCCGCCGTGGTGTTGCTGGGCGCGGTGATCGGCTTCGTCAACGGCTGGTTCAGCGCCTATCACGGCATACCGGCATTCATCGTGACGCTCGCGATGCTGTCGATCCTCCGGGGCACCGCATTACGCGCCACAGAGGGGTATTCGACGCCGATCTCGCGCGACACGTGGGTGGTTACGCTCGGCCAGGGCCGGCTGCTGGGTATCCCGTTGCCAGCGATCATCGCGCTCGTCGTTGCCGTGGCCGGGTGGTTCGTCTTCGCCAAGACACCGTTCGGGCGCTACGTTGTCGGCCTGGGATCGAACGGTGAGTCGCTGCGCCGCAGCGGCGTCGCAGTCCGGCGAGTTGGGCTGAGTGTGTTCGTGCTGACCAGCACGGCAGCCGCGATGGCCGGTGTGCTGGTGGCCACCCGGCTGGCATCAGGATCGGCGAACGCCGGGGTGATGTTCGAGCTGGAGGTGATCACCGCCGTTGTGCTCGGCGGCACGAGCCTCTTTGGCGGGCGGGGCAGCATCGTCGGCACCGTGCTGGGTGCGCTGGTACTGGGCGTGATCGCCAACGGACTAGTGCTCATGCACGTCTCGCCGTTCTACATCCAGATCCTGCAGGGCGCGATCCTGCTGCTCGCGATCTTCTTGAACCAGAAGATCTTCAGCCGGTTCGCGACCAGGGCTTAGCGGACCACCCGTGACTGACGTCATCACTGTCACCGGCCCGGTCGACTCGGCCGAGCTGGGCCCCACCCTGTTCCATGAACATCTGATCAACAACAATGCGAGCGCGTGGCGGCGCCCGGGACCAGATGAAGCCGCGGCATGGCAACTGGTCGATGTCCCGGTGACGGCCGCGTTGCGCGAGAAGCTGCGCACCGACCCTTACGTCTGCAAGGACAACTGCTCGCTGGACGACGTCGACGTCGCGGTCGCCGAACTGGACTTGTACACCGGGCGAGGTGGTCGCACCGTCGTCGAGCAGACCACCGACGGGATCGGCCGGAACCCCCGGGCGCTGCGTGAGATCAGCCTGCGCAGCGGGGTGTGGATCGTCATGGGCTGCGGCTACTACCTCGAGCGCAGCCATCCGGCTTTCGTGGCCGGGGCGAGTGTGGCCCAGTTGGCTGACCGGCTGGTGGCTGAGTTGACCGAGGGAATCGACGGGGTGCGGCCCGGGCTGATCGGCGAGATCGGGATCGGCCCAGACTTCACGATGGCCGAGGAGAAGGTGTTGCGCGCGGCCGCCCGGGCGCAGCTCGTGGCCGGGGTGCCGCTGTCGGTCCATCTCCCGGGGTGGCAGCGGCTCGGGCAGCGGGTGCTCGACGTCGCCGCCGAAGAGGGCTGCCCGGCGTCGAGCGTCGTCTTGTCGCATCTCAACCCCGCATGCGACGACGCCGGCTACCTCGAGCGGCTGGCTGCCCGCGGCGCATGGCTGTCCTTCGACATGATCGGGATGGATCACCGCTTTCCCGGTGAGGGGGCTGCGCCGGCCGACGATCATGTGGCGGCGGCGATCGCGCAGCTGGCCAAGGACGGACGGGCCGGGCAGGTGCTGCTCTCACACGACATCTTCATCAAGACGCTGCTGGCGGCGTACGGCGGGCCCGGCTACGGCCACGTTCAGGCGTCGTTCCTTCCGATGCTCACCCGGCACGGCCTCACCCATGTCCAGGCGGCATCACTGCTTATCGACAACCCCCGTGCCGTCTTCGAGGCGGCCGCGAAAGGAGATTCCGGATGACGCGCGTGCTCATCGCTGGCGAGTCGTGGGTGAGTGAGTCCACTCACTACAAGGGCTACGACGCCTTCACTACGGTGACCTTCCACACCGGCGTCGACCCGTTGCGTAACGCGCTACGCGCCGAAGGCATCGACGTGGACTACATCCCCGCGCACGAGGTTCCTGAGCGGTTTCCCGCGACCGAGGCCGATTTGGCCGGAGTCGACGTGGTGATCCTTTCCGACATCGGAGCCAACAGCGTCCTGCTGCACCCGGATACCTGGCTGCATGGCAAGCGCACGCCCAACCGGCTGGCCATGCTGGCGGAATGGGTGCGCGGTGGCGGCGGGCTGATGATGGCCGGTGGGTATCTAAGCTTCCAGGGCTTCGAAGGCAAGGCGATGTGGCGCGGTACCGCGGTGGAGTCCGTGCTGCCCAGTCTGATCTCGCCGTACGACGACCGGGTGGAGACTCCGGAAGGGATCATGCCGGTGGCCGGCGTCGACCATCCGGTCACGGCCGGGCTGGACGGTTCCTGGCCGGCGCTGCTCGGATACAACCGATTCGCTACCACCGACGACGCCACCGTGCTGGCGCGGGTCGGCGACGATCCGCTGCTGGCGGTCCGGACGGTCGATGCCGGGCGGACCCTTGCATGGGCATCTGACATCGCGCCGCACTGGTGCCCGGAAGAATTCCTCGGCTGGCACGGTTATCGATCACTCTTCGGGCAGGCTGTGACCTGGCTGGCCAAAGGGGAGTGAGCATGCCGACACCGGTGATCCTTGACGTCGATCCTGGCCACGACGACGCTATGGCGATTCTCCTGGCGCGGGCCGACCCGCGCGTCGACCTGCTGGCTCTCACTGTGGTCGCCGGCAACCAGACGCTCGACAAGTGCGCACTCAACGCCCGGCGCGTTTGCACCATCGCTGGCATCGACGACGTTCCGATCGCTGCCGGCGCTGATGGTCCTCTGGCCCGGTCGCTGCGTATCGCTGACGACGTGCACGGGGCGTCCGGCCTCGACGGTCCGCAGTTCGGCAAGCCCGAGGTGGACCTCGATGACCGGCACGCGGTTGAGCTCATCTACGACACCCTGCGTGCCCATCCCGAGCCGGTCACTCTGATCCCCACCGGCCCGTTGACCAATATCGCGCTGCTGTTGCGCGAGCACCCGGACGTGCGGGGCCGGATTCACGAGATCGTGCTCATGGGCGGCTCCACCGGGCGCGGCAACGTCACCCCGTACGCGGAGGCGAATATCTACGTCGACCCGGAGGCCGCGGCCGAGGTCTTCGAGTCTGGTCTGGATATCACCATGGTGGGCCTCAATGTCACTCACCAGGCCCTGGTCACCGGCGATGTGGTGGCCCGGCTGCGGGAGATCGGCACGCCGTTGGCCGACACCTGCGTGCAGATGATGACCTTTTTCGGGTCGACCTACCGGGAGTTGTGGGGCATGCCGGCACCCCCGTTGCACGACCCGGTCGCGGTGGCCCGAGTGATCGACCCATCACTGGTGCGGTGTGTGGACGCCCCGGTGCGGATCGAGACACGCGGTGAGTACACCGCTGGTGCCACCGTGACCGACCTGCACCATCTGTCCGGACGTCCGGACAACGCGCGGGTGGCTGTCGAACTCGATCAGCCGCGGTTCTGGGACCTGATGATCGACGCGGTCGCCGACTATCCCGCAAATTTGGCCTAGACCACTTTGGCCTAGACCGGTACACTCCAGGGCACGTTGATCAACTGCCCGCCCACGACGTCCTCCGGCGCTCGCTTGAGTTCCAGGTGCGCAAGAGACGTTCATGACTGGTTGGAGTGAGTGCGAATGACGATTCCTCGAGGGCTGCGGCGCAACGTGCGTGCGGCGGTGGCGGTGTCGGCCGGTGCGTTGCTCGTGGCGGGCCTCGCCGCGACCGGCGCCCAGGCCGCGGACCCGGCCGTGGGTCACAGCGGACCGGAGTTCCAGGAGACGCGCCCGATAGCGCCCGGCGTACAACACCAGCGCTTCGAGATGTTCGACGCGGCGGGAGACCGGGTCGAGGGAAACCTGCTGAAGGTGAACCTCAAGAACCCCAATGTCACCCTCGATCTGCTGTATCCAGGTGTCGTCTCCGCCCGCCAGCCGTTGACGACGCTGGCCGGGAATCAGGGCGCGGTGGCCGGGGTGAACGGCGACTTCTTCGACGTGGGCGGCACCTCGGAGACCGACGGCAGCAACGCTCCGGTCGGAGCGGCAATGGCCGCCGGGCAGGACCTCACCGGTGCGGTTCCGCTGGGTCAGCGATGGGGCCCGCCGCTCGCCCCCGAGACCACACATGTGAAAACCGTCTTCGGTGTCAGCGAACATGGTGGGCAGGTCGCTGAACTCTCCTTGGAAGGGAAGCTGACCACCCCTGCCGGCGTTCGGGAGCTCGACGCGCTCAACCAGTACGCGATCAAGGTAGGCGGCGTCGGAGTCTTCACGCCGGTTTGGGGTGTGGCCGATCGCCGGCGGGCGACGTGTGGCACGGACACCGTCCGGAACGCTCCGTGCAGTGAAGAGACCATCGAGGTCGTGGTCACGGACAATGTCGTCACCGAGGTGCACGATGAGCCTCGGGCCGGCGCGATCGCCGAGAACAGCTTCGTCCTGGTGGGGCGTGAGGCAGGCGCCGGAAGCCTCGAACACCTGGCGCCGGGCGACCCCGTCGAGATCGAGTACGGACTCGTGCCGAACGTCGAGGCGAGCTTCGACTTCGCCATCGGGGGCACCCCCATCCTCCGCGAAGGACAACCCCTCGCCGGTCTGCAAACCGGTGTGCGTGAGCCCCGGACGGCGGCGGGCGCAGCGGCGGACGGCTCCACGATCTATTTGGTCACCATCGACGGACGGCAGGATCACAGTGCCGGGATCTCGATTCACGACCTGGCCGTGCTGATGAGCGATCTCGGAGCCGATTCCGCGGTGAACCTCGACGGCGGTGGCTCCACCACCATGGTGGCGCGAGAGCGGGGCAGCAGTTCGGTCAGCGTGATCAACTCGCCGTCGGGCGGGCAGCAGACGCCGGTACCGAACGGAATCGGCATCTTCGCCCGCTGATCATTGGCTTTTCACCCCCGGATTCGGGGGTGAAAAGCCAATGATCACCGGGGTGTGCGGGAGCGCACGTAGACTGGTTGCGATATGTCGGAGCGACAGGTTTATCTCGACCATGCAGCGACGAGCCCCATCCTTCCCGAGGTCATCGAGGTCGTCGCGGAGGTGATGGCTACCGTCGGCAACCCATCGTCGTTGCACGCTGCTGGGCGTCAGGCTCGCAAGATAGTCGAGGAATCCCGCGAGACCGTGGCCGGTGCGCTGGGCGCGCGGCCGAGCGAGGTTGTGTTCACCTCCGGGGGCACGGAGGCGGACAACCTCGCCGTCAAGGGGCTGTACTGGTCCAGGCGGGCGGCCGATCCGCGCCGGGTACGCATCCTCGCCTCGGCGGTCGAACATCACGCCGTGATGGATGCCGTGCAGTGGCTGGGGGAGGCCCAGGGGGCCGAGGTCGAATGGCTGCCGGTCGATGCTCACGGCGCGCTCGAGGTGGCGGCGCTGCGAGAAGCGGTCGCCCGCGAGCCCGAGTCGGTAGCCCTGATCACGGTGATGTGGGCCAACAACGAGATCGGCACTGTGCAACCGATCGACCAGATCGTCCCCATCGCAGCCGAGTACGGCATCCCCGTGCATTCCGATGCCGTCCAGGTTGTCGGGCACCTGCCGGTCGACTTCTCGGCCAGCGGGCTGGACACGCTGACCATCAGTGGGCACAAGATCGGCGGGCCGATCGGTGTCGGCGCGCTTCTGGTGCGCCGCGAGATCGAGTTGACACCCGTACAGCATGGCGGCGGCCAGGAACGCGACGTCCGCTCCGGCACGCTGGACGCGCCCTCATTTGCCGGCCTGGCCACCGCGGTGGACGCTGCCGCCGGGAACATCGCGGCGCGAGCTGAACACCTGGGTCAGTTGCGTGACCTGCTGGCCCAGGGTGTGCTGTCGGCCGTACCGGACGCGGTCCGAAACGGCGTCCCGGACCGGTCGCTGCCCAGCATTGCGCACTTCTCATTCCCCGGTTGTGATGGCGACTCGCTGCTGCTGTTACTCGACGCCGCGGGGATCCACTGTTCGACGGGCAGCGCATGTACGGCAGGCGTGCAGCAGCCGTCGCACGTACTCTTGGCGATGGGCGTCGATCCGGAAGTCGCGCGAGATTCATTGCGTTTCTCTCTGGGGCACACGTCCACCCGGGCCGACGTCGAGGCCCTGATCGAGTCGATCGGCCCCGCCGTGTCGCGGGCCCGGAAGGCTGGATTGTCAGGTACCAGCAAGCGATGATGAGGTAACGATGCGAGTCTTGGCGGCGATGTCCGGCGGCGTGGATTCCGCCGTGGCGGCGGCGCGTATGGTTGATGCCGGACATGACGTGACGGGCGTTCATCTTGCGCTGTCGTCCAATCCGAAGTCGTTCCGCACCGGCGCCCGGGGTTGCTGCACGCTGGAGGACTCCCGCGACGCACGCCGGGCGGCAGACGTGTTGAACATTCCGTTCTACGTCTGGGACCTCGCCGAGCGGTTCCGGGCCGATGTGGTCGACGACTTCGTCGCCGAGTACGCCGCCGGCCGCACCCCCAACCCATGCCTGCGCTGCAATGAGAAGATCAAGTTCGCCGCGGTCTTGGACCGGGCGTTGGCGCTGGGGTTCGACGCCGTGTGTACCGGCCACTACGCCCGCGTTGTCGACGGCCCGGACGGACGCGAGCTACATCGCGCCGTCGATCCGGAGAAAGACCAGTCATACGTGCTGGGAGTCCTGACGGCCGCACAGCTGGCCCATGCCATGTTCCCGCTGGGCGACACCGAGAAGACCGACGTCCGGGTCGAGGCCGAGCGGCGTGGTCTCGCGGTAGCGAGGAAACCGGACAGTCACGACATCTGCTTCATCGCCGACGGCGATACCGCCGGGTTCCTCCGGGGGCAGCTCGGTGAAGCTCCGGGCGAGGTGGTCGACACGTCGGGAGAGGTGGTCGGCAGCCACGACGGAACCTACGGCTTCACCATCGGCCAGCGCAAAGGTCTGCGTATCGGCACTCCGGCGCCGGACGGGCGGCCGCGCTATGTGCTGGACATCTCGCCGGTGGACCGCACGGTCACGGTGGGAGCACGCGAGGAGCTGGCGGTGGATGAGCTGGTAGGCGTATCGCCACGGTGGTGCGGGCCGGCTCCGGACGGTGTCGTCGAATGTGCCGCTCAGTTCCGTGCTCACGGCGAGGCGGTTCCGGCGCGAGCTGATGTGTCCGACGAAATACTCACGGTTCGTTTCAGCGTGCCGCAAGAAGGTGTGGCCCCGGGACAGGCCATCGTCCTCTATGACGGTGACCGGGTCATCGGCTCGGCCACGATCGATCGGACGTCGGCGCGGGCGGCGTCACCCGCCTGACGGCTCGGGTCGTCGTTCCTCGACCGCGCTTGGCGTCGTAGGTGAATACGCACCACAGCCGAGCCGGCCGGGCCTACGCTGCGGCTAGGATCGCCAGATGATCCGCTCTGTGGCATTCCCGCGGGTGCCGGCGCCGGTGCAGGATGTGTTGCTCGCGGTGTTCGTCACGGTGATGCAAGTCCAGGGCACCTATCGGGTCTCGGGGACATCCGAGGTGGTGTCCAGGCCGCTGGCTGACTTCGGTCACCTGGGGCTGGTGCTGCTGGTCCTCAGCGGCGCCGTCCTGGCGGCGCGCCGTCGGTGGCCGGCAGTCGTGTTTGTGGTCACCGCCTCCATCAGCCTTACGTACTTCGCCATCGGCTTCCCCGACGGGCCCGGATGGCTCAGTCTGTTCATCGCCATCTACACGCTGACCGCCTATGGCGACGGCCGCCGCTCACTGCGGATCGCAGCGGGCGGCATTGCCGTGCTGGCTACCGGATGGCTGGTCGCGGCGGCCGACATCGAACCTGAAGCGGCAATAGGGTGGGTGTTCTTCCGGATCGGGGCGTCGATCATGGCGGCCGCGCTGGGAGAATCGATCCGGTCGCGGAGGGTCATCGCGGCTGAGGCCGTGGACCGAGCCGAACGCGCGGAGCGTGGCCGGGAAGAGGAGGCGGTGCGCCGGGTGAACGCGGAGCGGATCCGGATCGCCCGGGAGGTCCACGACACCGTTGCTCACGCCATCGCGATCATCAACGTGCAGGCCGGAGTCACGGCGCACGTGTTGGACAAACGGCCTGAGCGAGTTCGCGAGACTCTCTTGACCATCGAACAGACCAGCGCCCAGGCGCTGCAAGAGATGCGAGCGGTGCTCGGAGTGTTGTGTGACGCCGACGACGCCCGGGCGCCGAAACCTGGACTGGACCAGGTCGAGGCGCTCACCGCCATGGCCCGGGAGAGCGGCCTCGATCTCAAGCTCGAGATGACCTCGCCGCCGGTGCCGTTGCCCAGTGCCGTCGATTCCGCCGCCTATCGCATCCTCCAGGAGTCCGTCACCAACGTGATCCGTCATGCCGGAGGCGCGCGGGTGACGATCTCGGTCCGATTCGACGAGGAGTCGCTCGAACTCCGGGTCACCGACAACGGGCCCGGCGCCGGTGATTGGCCCGGTGGGGGTGTGCGCCACAACCAGCCGGACGGGCTGTCCACGACCGGCCGGGGCATCATCGGGATGCGCCAGCGATGCGAACTCCTGGGCGGTCATCTCGACGTGGGGCCGCGCCCCGGTGGCGGATTCGAGGTCCGGGCAAGTCTTCCGCTGACCGGGACGGGGATGAACGCCGGTGCCGAGTCGGTGACGCAATGAACGCCTCGCCCCTGCCCGAGCGTGCGCCGATCAAGGTACTCCTGGCGGACGATCAGGCACTGGTGCGAGCCGGGTTCAAGGTATTGCTCGATGTCGAGGACGAGATCACCGTGGTGGGAGAGGCCGTCAACGGCTCCGAAGCGGTGGAGCTTGCCCGGGCAACCCGGCCCGATGTGGTCTTGATGGACATTCGGATGCCAGGGCTGGACGGTATCAAAGCCACTGAGCAGATCGCCGGGATACGTGGCCTCGAACACGTCAGGGTGCTGATCTTGACGACCTACGACACGGATGCGTATGTATTCGGGGCGCTGCAGGCCGGCGCGAGTGGATTCCTCCTCAAGGACGCCGGGCCCGCCGAATTGCTACACGCCATCAGGGTGATCGCGGCAGGCGATGCGCTGCTCGCTCCGCGGATCACGCGCCGTCTGATCGGGCAGTTCGCCGCCGTGCGGTCGGCCAATCGGGTCGCCGAGGAACGCCTTGCGGTGCTGACTCCGCGAGAGCGTGAGGTCCTGATGCTGGTGGGCCAGGGGCTGAACAACGCCGAGATCGCCGCGGAGTTGCACTTGAGCCCGGCCACCGCGCGTACCCACGTCAGCCACGCGATGGTGAAACTCGGTGCGCGGGACCGGGCTCAACTTGTGGTCATCGCCTACCGGACAGGGCTGGTCAGCGCGCAACCATAACGTGGAAGCGCCATCGGGCCGGCGGCCGGGACTACCGGGTGTTGGTGGACTCGGGAAGGAAATACGTCCGGATGGTGACCTGGCCGCCCGGTGGCAGCCGGTAGGTGTCCCACCAGATCTCCGAGTCGGTCTGCCAGGACGGGTCGCCCGCCGGTATCCCCTGGACGTCGACCACCTGGAACGGGTTGCCCTGGACGTGAATCGGGTGCTGGACGTCGTCGTCGTTGACGAATGTCCATTCCTCTACCGTGCCGGCGGTGGCGAGGGTGCCGAGCCGGTTCTTCTCGACATGCCGGCCGTCGATCACGATGCGAGGTGTCCCCGTGTCGTGCTCGCTGGGCGTGGTTCCGACGCGCAGCGTGCGGCGGGTCATGATGGGACCGGCCGGAAAGGCCGGCGACTCGACCAGTTGCCTCGGTAGCCGGTTGAAGACCGGTCTACCCTCGACCGTCATCGTGGCCAGCAGGGCGGTTGGCTGGGCTGATCCGGGGTGGCGGGTGTTGTAGGCCTCGGCGTAGACGCGATACCGTCCCGGCTTGGTGGCGCGGATCAGGAGTTCGGCGCGGTTGCCCGGGCTGAGCATGATCGACTGTGCCGGGCGGGTGTGTGTGAACGGTATCCCGTCCTGCCCGATCTGGTGGAGTGTGTGTCCCTCGACGTGCAACCACATCTCGCGGTGCGGTTCGGCATTGAGGATTCGCCAGCGCTGGATTTCGCCCGGCTGGATGTCGATGTCGGGAAGGACCTGGCCGTTCACGGTAGCGGTGAGCGCCGTCGGCATGCTCGGCCGGGGAGCCAGTCGATGCGTTCCATCGGCCGGCGGTGGTGGGGGCGGCGGAGCGGTGGCACCGGCGGCCTCGTACGTAGATCCGCGCAAGATCATGATTCGGTCGCGCGCGCCGGCGATGCCGGGGACCTGGTCGATATCGCCTTCGACGACCACCACACCCGGCAGGCCCAGCCAGGACCTGCGGGTGGAGCTGGCGTGGAAGCGCGGGTGCGGCCAATGCAAGCCGGCCGGATGATCAGCGGGAACTGTATAAGTGTGCTGCTGTCCAGGGCCGGTGGCGGACGGGGACTCGGCACGCAACCGGACTCGGTCACCACAAGACACCCGGACGATCTGGCTCGGCACAGTGTGCTCCGAGGCACTGATGTCGGTTGGCGGCAGCGTGTATTCGAGGACGCCACCCATGCTCTGGACCACGGCAATCTCCTGCAGCGGCTGGCCGACGGCCGGGATGCCGGTGTATACCGAGCGGGGGTTTTCGAGCGCAGTCGCGCCGCTGCGTGGCGGTGGAACGAAGTCCAGCGCCTGGGGCCGCTTGGGCGTGCCGGTGCGACGTGAATTGGTGGTGATCGCCATGGAGTTCCCCTCAGAAATCGTGTCCCTGACGGACGTTAACAGTCATAGGGAAAAGACGTGGTGCTTTTTGCCGATCACGACTGGTGAATGTCGCCTCGGTTTAGGCGGTTGTCATATGAAATGCGCGGAGCGGCCTTCGGGAGCGCGTTGATTCGCCACTGATGGGCCGCGAAGGTTCCGTCTGCTGGATCCGCTCGGCCCACCCGCTATGTTGGTTGACGCGCGGATCAAGCAGGCAGCTGCGTCATGCTGCCGGGAAGGCGAGCCCATGATCGAGTCGAGTTTCTACGTCCCGACCGGCGAGGGTGGTTTCCGCTCCACCCCGGCCACTACCAGCCCGTGGAGCAAGGACGAACAACACGGCGGTCCGGTCGCGGCTTTGCTGGCCCGCGCGGTTGAGCAGTGTGAGCCGACCGATCACAAGGTGATCTCCAGAGTCACCGTGGACTTCCTCAGCACGGTCCCACAGGGCGAGGCGGTGGTGTCGGCCCGCGTCGCACGTCGCGGTCGCCGGGTCGAACTGCTCGAAGCCGACATCGAAGCGGATGGCCGCATCGTGGCCGTTGCCCGTGCTTGGCGCATTGACAGCCGCCCGGAGAGTACGCCGCCTATCGGGATAGTGAAGGAGCTGCCCAGCATTCCGCCGGCCGCTCGGCCGCAGGACTTCCCGGGACTCAACCATGAGTGGGGCTATGCAAAGGCCATCGACTGGCGATTCGTGACCGGCGCGTTCGACCAGCTGGGCGCCGTCTCGGTATGGACACGAGTGGCACCGTCACTGGTGCCCGGTGAGGAACCGACCGGGCTGCAGCGAATGATGATCGTCGCGGATTCGGCCAACGGCCTCTCGGCCGAACTCGAGTTCACGAGATGGCTGTTCGTCCCGACGTCGCTCGCGTTGACCGTACATCGTCAACTCGAAGGCGAGTGGATGTTGCTCGACGCCCACAGCCGGATCGGCTCGAGCGGTCTGGGCCTGAGCCACGCTGAGATCGCCGACTCCACGGGCCCGGTGGGTATGGTGACGCAATCGCTGTTCGTCGCGCCGCGTGCATGACGGGCCGGCTCTTCACCTACTCTTTCGTCGCTACCGACGCGGCCAGGATCTGTTTCCAGGTCAGGTGCGCGGGTTCCTCGCCGGCGCCGGCGAGGAGAAGCGTCAGCGCTTCCCGGAGCTGGCTCCGGGTGAGCTGGTCTCCGAAACGGTCGATGAACGCCAGCGCGCGGGGCCGGGCCAATCCGCCGAGCAACTCGCGGACCGTGTCCAGCAACTCGCCGGCTGCCGTGGCGTCGGCCGGCACATCTTCGGTGAGCTCGACTGCCGCCGCCAGCGACCGGCCCAGGCGGGCGTCGGCGCGTTCGAAGACCTCCGCAGCGACCACGAACGGATGCTCGAGCAGCACCTGGCGTACTTCGCCGAGTGAGACCAGCTGACCGGAGATGCTCACCACCTCATCCATGCGACCCAGGAACTCCAACGTTCCGTCTTGGCAGCGGCGGGCGACGTCGTACGTGGAATAGACCCCTTCGCGGTGCCAATGGTAGTTGCGCATGACATCGTCGACGCCGCTGCCTTCCATGGCGCGCAGCGTGCCGGCCCACGGCTGTCGCATGACCAGTTCGCCGCCTTGACCGTCGGGTAGTTCCGTGCCGTCGTCGGCGACAATGGCGAATCCGGGGTCTGGCAAGGATTTCGGGTCAAGCGGTGGTTCGACGCTGACGATGCCGCCCAGCTGGACCTGGCCCCATCCGTCGCCCACCGTGATCCGGCCGTCGCCGACCTCGTCGGCCAGCCACTTGACCAGTTCCGGGCCGCTCGGTTCGGCGATCATCACCACGCGGCGCAGTGTGGCGACCGTCTCCGGGTCCGGTGGCCGTTGCGACCAGCCTCGCAGCAGCCGGATCACCGTAGGCGTGGTGACGAGTGTGGACACGCCGTATCGGCTCACGATGTCCCAGGTGCGATGCCTGGTGGGGACGTCGAGCATGCCCTCGAACATCACGGTCGTAGTGCCGGCGAGCAGCGGTCCCAGCACGCCGTGGGCTTGGGCGCCGATCCACGAGACATCACCCGCGCACCAGAAGACACCGCCCTCGGCGACCGCATAGCGGTGAATGGCCAGCGACGACGCGGCCAGGTTGGCGGCGCCATGCAGGATCGACACTGGCTGGCCTCGACGGTTGGCCAGGTGGCCGGCGAGGATCGGGTGCTCCGGGTCGAGAGCCGCGGGTGTGGTGTCGCGTTCAGGGCCGCTCGGCCGCGGCTCCGCAACGAGATCATGTAGCCAGCGATCGCCCTCGTACCAGGCCACGTCCATCCCGGTGCGCCGGACCACCACGGTGTGCTCGACGCCGCCGACCGCGCCCAGGGCTTCATCGGCCCGGGCCTTCAGCGGCAGGATGGTGCCGTGCCGCCAGGCTCCGTCCTGGGTGAACAGCACGCGCGGCTGGAAGTCCTGCAGCCGCAGCGCGAGGGCCTCAGCCGGGAGCGGGGTGGGCAGGATCGCGACCACCGCGCCGATGCGGGCACAGGCGAGCATGGCCACGACGGTCTCCGGGAGCCAGCCCATGTGCAAGGCGACCCGGTCGCCGGCTTCGACGCCGAGCCCGCGTAGCGATCCGGCCAGGGCGACGACTTCGGCATGCAACTGCTCGTAGGTGAGTTCGCGGCGGTCTCCGGGTTCTCCTTCCCAGAGGATGACCGGTTGCGAACCGCGTGTTCGCAGGTGCCGGTCTACGCAGTTGACCGCGAGATTGAACCGGCCGCCGTCGAACCACCGGCCGTAACGGCCTTTCGGCGTGTACAACGTGGTCCAGGGGTCATGCCATTCGAGCTCGTCGGCGACCGCGGCCCAGGCATCGAGCCCGGCGGTGTCCCGGTGCTGCTCAGCCATGGCTCAGTGTCCTTCCTGCCGCGCGCCCGGCCCGGGAGAGATGGCTGGCGATCTCGGCGAGCTGAGTGTCGGACGTGCTGCCGGGAGGTGTGGCGGCCAAGGCGGCGACGGCCCGCCCGGCGCCGTCGACGACCGGCACGGCGATCTCGGTGGGTTCATCCGGTGAGTGGCCGGCGGTGACGAGGTATCCGGCCGTGCGCCATTGCTCCGCGTTGTTCTCGCAGATCTTCCGCAGCTCGGCCGTGGCGGACTCTAGTACGTGGCGCCAGGTTTCTTCGTCTGCCCGCGCTGCCAGGACGCGGCCCGCCGCTGTCTCGGCGGCTGGGTGTACCCGGTGAGTGTCGCGGTAGAGACCGCCGTCGGAACCGTCGACCCGGTCGACATAGACGACGTGGCCCCGGGTCAGCACGGCGACATGCACGGTATGCCCGATGGTGTCCCGCAGCGGCACCAGGTAAGGCGAGAGCGCACCGAGGATGGGCAGGCGGGCCAGGTAACGCTGCGACAGCCTGGCGACCTCGGGTCCGAGCCCGTAGCGCGAGGAGTTGCGGTCCTGCTCGACGAGGTCGGCCAGGACCAGGGAGCGCAGCAGCCGGTGCACGGTGGGCACGGCCAGTCCGGATCTCTCAGCGAGATCGGTCAGCTGCTGGTATGCCGGGCCTTCTGACAGCAGATCCAGCAGCACCACGGCGTTGCGGACCGTTCCGAGCGTTCCACGGGCCTCCGGCTCAGTCACACGCTCCCCCTGTTTCTGACACTCTGTTCCGTTTCGTGTGCAGGGATCACTCTACACGGAGCCAGACTCTGAAAAGAGGTATTGCCTTCCGCATATCGGAAACGTATTGTCTGTCACATCCTGTTAACGAGAGGTGCAGCGGGCATGATCACGCGGGCGTACCGGCATTCCCTCAACGGCAGTCTCCTGGCGCCAGGGCAGCCGTTGTTGGAGGTCAAGGGCGTCAGCCTGCGGTTCGGCGGGATCTCCGCGCTGGCCGATGTCGGCTTCACCGTCACTCAGGGACACATTCATGCGGTGATCGGTCCCAACGGCGCAGGCAAGTCGAGCCTGCTCAACTGCATCAGCGGTCTCTACCGCCCGCAACAAGGCCAGGTGCTTCTGCACACCGGCGGAGAACAGGGTGGTGAAGCTGATCTGATCCGGATGCGCCCGCACCGGATCGCGCGGCTCGGCGTCGCGCGGTCCTTCCAGAACATCGAGCTGTTCCGGCACCTCACCGTGCTCGAGAACCTCATGCTCGGACGGCACGTCCACATGCGGCACCGATTGTTCGCCTCGCTGGCCTGGTTCGGCCCGGCTCGGCGCGAAGAGATCCACCACCGAGGGCTGGTCGAAGAGGTCATCGACCTCTTGCAGATCCAGTCCGTCCGGCACAAACCGGTCGGCGCCCTCGCCTACGGCTTCCAGAAACGTGTGGAGCTGGGCCGTGCGCTGTGCATGCAGCCTGCGTTGCTGCTGCTCGACGAACCGATGGCGGGAATGAACACCGAAGAGAAAGAGGACATGGCCCGTTTCGTGCTCGACGTCCATGAGCTTGCCGGCGTCACCGTGGTCCTCATCGAGCACGACATGAACGTCGTGATGGACATCTCGGACCGGGTCAGTGTGCTCGATTTCGGCAAACTCATCGCGGACGGCACACCTGGTGATGTCAGTGGCGATCCCGCGGTGATCAACGCCTACCTCGGCGAGGAGTTGAGCGCATGATGCCCTCGGCGTCCGAGCCTTCCGTCGGCCACTCGGCCGGGTCGGCGCGAGCCGGTGAGACCTTCCCCAGGTTGCTGCGCCGGCTCGCGTCCGACCGGCCGGACGAGGTCGCGCTGCAGGAGAAGCTCTACGGCATCTGGCAGCCGATCACCTGGAGCGGATACGCGCGGCGGGTCGCGGACTTCGCCCACGGTCTCGCCGATCTCGGTGTCGAACGCGGACACGTGGTGGCGGTGATCGGAGACAACCGTCCGGAGTGGCTGATCGCCGAACTCGCCGCGCAGTCGCTCGGCGCTTCGGTGGTCGGGATCTACCCCACCAGTATCGGCGATGAGGTCGTGCACATCCTCGACCTGGCCGGCGTGCGAGTGGTTGTGGCCGAAGACCAAGAACAGGTCGACAAGATCATCCGGCTGAAGAGTCGGCTGCCTCGGGTCGAAACCGTCGTCTATTACGACCCCCACGGCCTCGAGAACTACGATCAGCCTTACCTGCGGGAGTTCGTCCAGGTCGAGTCCGCGGGCCGGCAACGAGGCGCGGAACAGCCCGAGTGGCTTGACCGGCAGCTCGACGCAACGTCGCCGGATGACATCGCGATCATCTGCACCACGTCCGGCACCACCGCACTGCCCAAACTCGCCGAACTGAGCCACACCAACCTGCTCAGCATGGCCCGTCATCTCGCCCAGGTGGATCCACTGGTCAAGAGCGACCGGTACGTTAGCTTCCTTCCCCTTGCTTGGATCGGCGAGCAGATGCTCGCGGTGGCATGCGGGCTGTCTTTCGGCTTGACGCTCAGCTTCCCGGAAGACTCGTCGACTCAGCGCGCAGACCTCCGGGAGATCGGGCCGGATGTCATGTTCAGCCCGCCGCGGATCTGGGAGTCGATGCTCTCCGACGTCCAGGTCCGGGTCGACGAGGCCGGGAAGCTCAAACGGGCCGTGTTCGGGTGGGGGTACTCCGTTGGAGACCAGATGGCCGGCCTTCGTGTCCAGGGTCGTCGCCCAGGTGCAAGGTTGCGGGTCAAACACTTGATCGCCGACGCATTGGCCCTGCGGCCGGTACGGGACCAGCTCGGGCTGGCGCGGCTGAAGCGGGCGTACACCGGTGGCGCGCCACTCGGACCGGACGTTTTCCGGTTCTTTCACGCCATCGGAGTCAACCTCAAACAGATCTACGGCCAGACCGAGATCTGCGGCATCGCGGTCTTGCACAGTGACGACGACATCCGGTTCCACACCGTCGGCAGGCCGATACCAGGCACTGAGCTGCACATTGCCGACGACGGTGAGATCCTGCTGCGCTCAGCCGCTGTTTTCCGCGGCTATCACCGCAACCCGGAGAGCACCTCCGCCGCACTCGACGACCACGGCTGGCTGCACACCGGCGACGCCGGCTATCTCGACGACGGCCATCTCGTGGTGATCGACCGTGCCAAGGACGTCCGCCGCGCTCCGGATGGTCAGTTGTTCTCATCGGCCTTCGTCGAGAACAAGCTGAAGTTCAGCCCGTACGTCGAGGAAGCGGTGGTCTTCGGTGGGGAGCGGGAAGAAGTACGCGAAGACGGCCCGGTGGCGGCCGATGTCACCGCGATGATCACCATCGACCCGGCTACCGCCGGCGCGTGGGCTGAGCACCAGCACCTCTCGTACACCACCTACACCGATCTCGCGGCCAAGCCCGAGATCTACGGGCTCGTCGCCCACGACGTCGCGCGGGCCAATGACGATCTCCCGGAAGCCATCCGGGTCCGCCGGTTCCTGCTGCTGCACAAGCAGCTCGATCCCGACGATGACGAGATCACCCGTACCCGCAAGGTGCGACGTGGCGTTATCGCCGAGCGTTACGCCGACATCATCTCCGCGCTCGCCCGCGGCGACCAGGACGTCACCATCAGCAGCACTGTCACTTACCAGGACGGCAGCAGCGTCGAGCGCAAGATCGCGCTGCGGATCTTTGATCTCGCCGGATTGGCCGCACCCACTGCTGACCTGCGCCGGCCGGTTTGGAGTGGTCGCCGATGAGCGAATTCCTCCAGCTCACGCTGTTCGGCCTGTCCAACGGTGCGATCCTCGCGCTGGCCGCACTCGGTTTTGTGCTGATCTACAAAGCCACCGGCGTCATCAACTTCGCCCAGGGCCATTTTCTGCTGATCGGCGCGTACGTGTTCTACGCGGCGATGGTGGTGTTCGGATTCCACTGGACACTGAGCATTCTGTTCGGGGTGGTCATCGCCATCGCCCTGGGCGTCGTCGTCGAGCGTTTCGTCCTCCGGCCGATGATCGGTGAGGAAGCGATCGCCGTCATCATGGTCACCATCGGGCTCTCCTCGATGTTCGCCGGTGGGGTGCAGTTCATGTTCGGCACCTCGCCGAAGGAGACACCCCGGTTCCTGCCGCCTGGTTCCATGGAGCTCGCCGGTGCGACCGTTCCGTGGAGCCGGATCGCCGCGATCGCGATCGCAGCGGTGGTCCTCACCGCGTTCACGCTGTTCTTCACCCGGTCCCGGCACGGAATCGCCATGCGGGCCGTCGCGGACGACCAGCAGGCCGCGCTCACCATCGGCATCAGCGTCCGCCGGGTCTTCGCCCTGGCGTGGGCGCTTGCCGCTGCCACCGCGGTCATCGGCGGCATCCTCCTGGCCAACCTCACCGGTGTATCCCCGGCGTTGGCCGGTTTCGGCCTCGTCGTGTTCCCGGTCGTCATTCTCGGCGGGCTCGACTCGGTACCGGGAACCATCGCCGGTGGCATCATCATCGGGCTGCTGGTGCAGTACACCGCCGGCTACGTGGGCGGCGGGCTCGAACAGGTCATCCCGTTCATCGTCCTCATCGGCATTTTGATGGTCCGTCCGTACGGACTCTTCGGCCAAGTCCGGATTGAGAGGGTCTAATGCCAGCGACCGCCACCGGCATCCACCACCGCAGCTACGCCAGCGAGCTGTCGTTGAGGCACACCCGCGCGGAACGGCTCCGTCTGGTACTGATCTTGCTCGCGCTGGTGGCGGTGCCGTTCGTCGTGACGCCGTACTGGCTGACCATCGCCAACCAGATCGGCATCGCCGTCATCGGCGCGATAGGTCTCAACATCCTGGTCGGCTACACCGGACAGATCAGCCTGGGGCAAGGGGGCTTTCTGGCCGTCGGCGCCTACACTTCGGCGTTGCTGCATATCCGTGCGGACCTGCCGGTTCCGGTGTGCATCGCACTAGCGGTGTTGACCACGGCCGCCATCGGGGCCCTGTTCGGGATGCCCGCTTTGCGGCTGAAAGGCTTGTATCTCGCCATCGCCACGCTGGCATCGCAAGAGATCATCCTGTTCGCCGTCCGCACCTGGGACTGGCTGACCGGCGGTGTCGACGCGATCTCGCTGCCGCGCCTCGAAGTTGCCGGATTCGTCTTCCGCCGCGACTTCGAGTGGTACTGGATCATCGTGGTCTTCGCCGTCCTGGCGGTATTCACCGGGCGCAACCTGTTCCGCACGGGACTGGGGCGTTCGTTCATGGCCGTACGTGACCAAGACATCGCGGCCTCGGCGATGGGCGTCGATGTCACGCGCACCAAGGTGCTGGCGTTCGCGATCTCTTCGGCCTACGCCGGTCTAGCCGGTGCTCTGATGGCGCATTACACCGGCATCGTCACGTGGGAGCGCTTCACTCTGGATGTGTCGGTGCTCTACCTGGCGATCATCATCGTTGGCGGCCTCGGCTCTATCGCGGGCACCGTGTACGGCGCGATCTTCATGATCACTCTGCCGGCTCTGATCACCCGGTTCGGTCAGGACTTCCAGTCCGTGTGGCCGCAGGCGGCAGAGAAGGTGCCTGCCGTGCAGGTCATCGTCTTCGGCTTGGTGATCGTCCTCTTCCTGATCTTCGAACCGAGGGGGCTCAACCGAATATGGCAGCGCATGAAGGACTACGTCAGGTTCTGGCCCTTCCGATACTGACCGGATCCTCGAAAGGCAGGTCTGCCGTGAAAAGACACATACGAACCCGGGCTGTCCTCGCGACAGTGGCTGGATTGGCGCTGGCGACAGCCGGCTGTGGCGGTCCCGGCGGTGACAGTTCGGACGACGGCCCCATCTCGATCGGCGTCTTGTCCGATCTGTCCGGAGCCACTTCGGACGTCGGCACACCCTACAGCGAGGGCATGCGGGATTACGTCGAGTGGATCAACACCGACGGAGGCATCGAGGGTCGTGAGATCGACCTCAAGCTCAACGACTATGCCTACGACGTCGCCCGAGCCGAGCAGCTGTACTCGCAGTACGTGAACGAGGGCGTGGTGGCGATCCAGGGCTGGGGTACCGCCGACACCGAAGCGCTGCGGCAGAAGATCGCCGAAGATGAGTTGCCGTTCATGTCCGCCTCTTACGCCGAGACGTTGGTCGACCCGGAGGAGACGCCGTACAACTTCGTGGTCGCCGCAACCTACTCCGATCAGATGCGAGTAGCGCTGAAGTGGATCGCCGAAGACTCCGGCGGCACCGCCGACGTCGCGGTCTTCCATCACGACAGCCCGTTCGGGCAGTCTCCGGTAGCCGATGGCGAGAGCTACATCGAAGAAAACGAGCTCGACCTGGGGTATCGGGCCTATGCCATGCCCACCGGCGCCACCGACTATGTGGCCCAGCTCGGCCGGGCCGCCTCCCAAGGAGCCGAGTACGTCGTCATCCAGAACGTGTCCAGTCCGGCCGCGATCGTCGCCAGCAACATCGCCCAGCAGAACCTCGACATGACCATCGTCTGCCTGAACTGGTGTGCGGACGAGCTGTTCATCACCCTGGCCGGTGACGCCGCCGAAGGACACATCATGGTGCAGCCGTTCGCGCCGCCCACGGTAGAGGCCAGCGGTCAGGAAGTGCCGGCGGCGTTCTTGGAGGAGAACGGGTCGAGTCTCGAAGCCAAAGGACTGCACTACACCCAGGGCTGGTACACCATGCATGTGATGGCCGAAGGTGTCCGGCACCTGATCTCGAACGACGAGGACGTCACGGGAGCCAATCTCAAGAACGCCCTCGAAAGCCTCGGCCCGGTCGACACCGGAGGCGTCACGCCGCCGATCGAGTTCGGCCCCGACAGCCACAAAGGTGCTGACAGCACCGGAATCTACGAGGTCGAGGGCGGCGAGCTCGTAGAGATCGCCCAGGACGTCCGCCCGTGACGGCGGCCCCAGACCAGCAGCGGGCGGCCGGTGTGACCCCCGTGCCCGGCCACCCGCTGCTGACCATCAACAACCTCGAGGTCATCTACAACGAGGTCATCCTGGTGCTGCGGGGCCTGTCGCTGGTCGTTCCGGAAGGAGCCATCGTGGCCCTGCTCGGCTCCAACGGCGCTGGCAAGTCGACCACGCTGAAGGCCGTGTCCGGCCTTCTGCCGACCGAACAGGGCGAGGTCACCGACGGGTCGGTGAGCTTCGACGGCCGTGACATCACTCGCGTGGACGCAGCCGACCGCGTACGGCTGGGCATTTCCTTGTGTATGGAGGGCCGGCACATCTTCGAGCACCTGACGGTGCACGAGAATCTCATCGCCGGTGCCTACATCCACGGCCGCGCGCCACAAGAAGATCTGGACCTGGTGTACGAGTATTTCCCGCTGCTGTCCGACCTGCGGGCCCGCACCGCCGGTTTCCTCTCCGGCGGCGAACAGCAGATGCTGGCCATCGGACGCGCGTTGATGGCCAAGCCGAAACTGCTCATGCTCGACGAACCGTCGCTGGGTTTGGCGCCCAAGCTGGTCCAGGAGATCTTCGGCTACATCGCCCGGCTCAACGCCGAACTCGGCACCACGGTGCTCGTGGTCGAGCAGAACGCCACCCGGGCGCTGGAAGTGGCTCACCACGGATACGTGATGGAGCAGGGCCGGCTGGTCCTGGACGGCCCCGCCGCAGAACTTCGCGACAACCCGGACGTCAAGGAGTTCTACCTGGGGCTTGGTGAGGGAGGCACCCGCAAGAGTTACCGCGAAGTCAAACACTACAAGCGCCGCAAGCGGTGGCTGTGAACGAGAGGGGACTCCATGCCCGACATGGACGAACTGGTCGCCGGGGTGATCCGCAGCGCTGCGGACCGGGTGCCGGCTTTCGCCGACCGGCTGCGTGCCGCGGGTATCTCGGCGACGTCAATTCAGGGTGTGCGTGATCTCGATGCCCTGCCGGTGCTGAGCAAGGACGACGTCCTGGAACTTCAGCGTGAGAGGCCGCCGTTCGGCGGGCTGCTGGATCCCGGCGCCGACGTGCGGCGTGTATTCCAATCCCCGGGTCCCATCTATGAACCGCAGCTCACCGGCGCCGATCCGTGGCGCTGGGGATCGGCCCTGGCCGCGTGCGGCATCACCAGGTCCGACGTCCTGCTCAATTGCTTCAGTTACCACCTCTCACCGGCGGGCGCGATGTTCGAGGAAGCCGGGCTGGCGCTGGGCTGCACCGTCCTGCCCGGGGGCGTCGGAAACCTGGATTTGCAGGCCCAGGCGATCGCCGATCTGGACGTGACCGCGTACGCCGGCTTGCCGAGTTATCTCAAGTCGCTGGTCGAGCGGTACAACTCCGCCGGACTGGACCCCGCCCGGTGGCAGCTCACCAAGGCGCTGGTGACGGCCGAGCCCTTGCCCGGCGACCTCCGCGGCTGGCTGGAGCAGCGGGTTCCGGTTGTTCGGATGGCCTACGGCACCGCCGAGACCGGACTGCTCGGCTACGAGGTGGAGCCCGGCGCCGGCCTCGTCGTTCCGGACGGCGTGCTCGTCCAGGTGTGCGACCTCGACACCGGCGAGCCACTCGACGAGGGTGAGGGCCAGATCGTCGTCACTCTGCTGCGCCCGGAGTATCCGCTGGTGCGTTTCGGCACGGGAGACCTGTCCGCATGGCTCCCTGGTCCGGCCGGCGAGCGGCGGCTGGCCGGTGTGCTCGGCCGGGTAGGCGCCGCGGTCAAGGTACGGGGAATGTTCCTGCATCCGCGGCAGGTCGAGGCCACGATGCGGAGTATGGACGGGGTTGCGGCGTATCGGTTCGTCGTCGACCGGGTCGACCACCGCGACACGTTGCGCTGTGAAGTCCTTCCCAGCCCCGGCGCTCATCCCGAGCAGGTAGGCGCCGAGGTGCGGGATCGGGTGAAGGCCGAGCTCCGGCTGACCACCGAGGTGGAGCTGGTGGAGCACGTCGAAGACACCAGCGTGCTGGTCGACGTCCGTCTCTGGGACTCGGGATGACGAACCATTGATTCACGCCGCTCCGGCCTGGTGGGCTAGGTGTTCGATGCGCTCCAGCATCACCGCCGATGGCACCACCTTGCCTGTCGCGTAGGTGGAGAGCCGCGAAGCTGACGTGCCCAAACGTTCCGCGAACTCCGCCTGTGTGGCGCCCGAGCGCCGGATCGCCTCGCGTACCCTTCTGGCCACGCGCTGCCTGGGCGTCTCACGTGCGTGCACGAGCACAGACCGGAGTACCGCTGCACTCGACGTGGATTCGGCCAGTTCAATAGCGACCGCGAGGTCGTCAGCGACCGATCCGTGCGGGTGCGCGATCACCTCTGCGGCTACACGTTGCCAGTCATCGATCCCGCCGCGATCGATGGCTGCCAGGATTCCCTCGACACCCCATTCGTTGACTGGACTGTCCGGCGTGATGGTCAGGTTGCGAAATGTCAGCGCCATACGTCTCACCTCCATTCCTTGCTGGTCATACGCCGTGCTAACTCCTGGCACTCGTCGACGACGTTGTTCCACGAATGCCACCATGAACGTAACGCCTTGTACTCCGCGAGCCTTTCCAGTGTGGATGTGTCGCGCGGGGATGGGTCTGCCAGTTGCCGTGCTAGCTGTGTTGCGACCCGACGCCCGTCCGCCCGGGTGTCCGCGTAGTAGTGATCGATCCCGCAGAGAACGCGTGCACTGGGCCCGGCGCCGTAACGTGCGCTCAAAGCGGCGACGTCGAGGTAGTCGCGGACCTGGTTGCGTTTGACGATCAGGAAGGCCTTGACACGCAGAGTCTCTTCAGCCGTCGGGACAGTGAGCGTCTGGCCTGACGGAAGAGTGATGAGGGTCGTTTCCAGCGGGGTTGTGCGGATTAACTGCCGTATGCCGCTTTCGATGCCGCCGAGGCTGCCGAGCACAATCTTCCCGGGTGTCGCACGATTGGTGACCCAGTCGCCTTCGCGTTCCAGTGCGTCAAGAATCGCGTCGAATCTGTGGCGCAGGTCAGTTGCGACATGATCGTGGTCATACGAGGCCCGGTGTCCGGCATACAGCGCCGCGGCCGAACCACCCACCAAGACGGTATCGGGGACAAGCTCTTGAAGCCGGGCAGCGGAATCAAGCACATCAAGCAGATCTGGATCACGCTCGGCGAGCTCGCCTTCGATCTGCTCGGCCCCAGATTGATGGTGATCTGCTGAATCGTGCGCCGACATGCATTGACTATATCAGATCTGATAATCTGCTTGCTATGGCCCCATATATTTTCCCGGCGGGGAAGCTACCGGCCGATGTGCTCTCGCGGCTGCTCGATGACTTCGGAGGAGCCCCGGACGACGTCCGCCTCGGGCCCGCGGTCGGTGAAGACGCTTGTGCGCTGAACGTCGGGGACCACGTCGTCCTCGCGGCGACCGATCCGATCACCATGACGTCCCGGGACATCGGCCGTTACGCCGTGATCATCAACGCCAACGACATCGCCGTGAGTGGTGCCCGGCCGCGCTGGTTTCTCGCCACCGTTCTGTTGCCTGTTGGTGCCGACGCCGAGATGGTTGAGAGTGTGTTCGCTGCCATGCGACCGGCACTCGACGAGGTCGGGGCCGCGCTGGTGGGCGGGCACACCGAGGTCACGAGTGCGGTGAATCAGCCGGTGATCGTCGGACAGATGCTCGGCATCGCCGAAGACGGGCGCTTCGTGACGACGTCTGGGGCGGTACCCGGGGACGTCGTCGTACAGATCGCAGCCGCACCGGTCGAGGGCGCAGCGGTACTGGCCAGCGAGGCTAGCGACCGGTTGGGCGCGTTATCGGCTGACGTGCTCGACGACGCCCTGCGGGCCGCGCACGATCCCGGGATCTCCGTGGTGGAGAGCGCACTAATGGCGCGCGATCTTGGGGCCACGGCGATGCACGATCCCACCGAGGGCGGCCTCGCTGCCGGTCTGCACGAGCTCGCCACCGCTGCCGGAACGGCCATCCGAGTGGACCGGGACCAGGTTCGATGGTTCGAGCCGGGTCTACAGGTCTGCCGCGCGCTCGGCGCCGATCCCTGGGGCACCCTCGCCTCGGGGTGTCTGCTCGCCACGTTCGCGCCTGAACAGGCCGAAGCCGCGGTGGACGCGTTCCGCTCCAATGACGTTCCGGCGGCGGCCATCGGCGTCGTCGAATCCGGCGCCGGAGTTCACGACATAGACGACGACGCCGTGCCGTGGCCTGAACGAGACGAAGCCCTCCGCGTGATGGGACAGCAACGATAGGGCGCGAGGTCAATCCGTTTTGAGCGCGGCTCACTACAATGTTGATAAGGTGTGTATGTTTCATACATGCTGTTGGCTTAAGGGGTGGCGGGATGTCGGTGACGCAGATCGATCTCGACGATGATGCCCTGGCGGAGGCGATGCGATTGTCTGGCGCCAAGACGAAGAAGGAAACGGTCAACTTGGCGTTGCGCGAGCTGGCGGCCCGGCACCGTCGGGTCGCCGCGATTGAGCATTACGGGTCCCTAGCGGCGCGATGGGACTACGACGGTTGGCAAAAGACACGTGACGCCGAAAAGAACCTGGGCGCGTGATTCGTTACCTCATCGACTCGTCTGGCTTATGGCGCATTATGCGGGACGAGCGGTTGCGCGCTGCGTGGTCCGAGGTGCTGTCAGTCCAGGCGATCGGATCGTGCCATCCGCAACGTCTTGAGTTCTGCCGTTCGGCGCGCAACGCCGATGAATACGACGACATGACGCACATGTTCGAGGACCTCTACCCTGATGTCACTGTTCACAAGAGCGCGTGGAGATGGGCCGATGCAGCTCAGCGTCGCCTGCTCCGGCACGGAGCACACCGGGCGATGTCGGCCGTTGACCTGTTGATCTGCGCAACCGCCGCGCATCACGGTGTGGTCGTCCTTCATGACAACAACGACTTTGCCACCGCGGCGCGTCACCTACCGGATGTGGCCGAGCGGAGAGTGCGGGATACCCCGCCCGCATCGCCGGACGACGGCACCACCATCGTCGTTAACCCATGATCGTTGGCTTTTCACCCCGTGACCAGGGGGTAAAAAGCCAACGATCATGGGAGGGCGGACTATCGTGATGACATGGCGCCGTCGCAGGTCTTGGAGGTTTCCGGGCGTGAGGTGACCGTCACCAACCCGGACAAGCCGCTGTTTCCGTTGCTCGGTTACACCAAGCTTGATTTGGTGCAGTACTACCTGGCGGTTGCCGATGGTGCGCTGCGCGGCGTGGTCGGACGCCCGATGATCCTGAAGCGTTTCGTCAAAGGGATCGAGGAGGAAGCGTTCTTCCAGAAGCGGGCGCCGTCGAAGCGGCCAGACTGGATCGAGGTGGCGACGCTCCGGTACGCGTCGGGGACCAGCGCCGATGAGGTCGTCATCCGTGATGCCGCCGCGCTGGCGTGGGTGGTCAATCTCGGCTGTGTCGATCTGAACCCGCATCCGGTGCGGGCAGAGGACCTCAACCGCCCGGACGAACTGCGCATCGATCTGGACCCGGTGCCGGGCATCGATTGGAAGCAGATTGTCGACGTTGCGTTCGTGGCGAAAGAGGTGCTGGAGGATCACGGGTTGACGGCATGGCCCAAGACGTCGGGATCGCGTGGCTTCCACATCTGCACCCGCATCGAGCCGAGCTGGGAATACCGCGAGGTCCGCCTGGCCGCGGAGACGGTCGCGCGGGAGGTCGAGAACCGCGCGCCGGAGATCGCCACGGCGAGGTGGTGGAAAGAAGAACGCGAAGGTGTGTTCGTCGACTTCAACCAGAATGCCAAGGACCGGACGGTGGCGTCGGCGTACTCGGTGCGCCCCACCCCGGATGCACGTGTGTCCGCGCCGCTGAGCTGGGACGAGGTCGCCGATTGCCGGCCGGAAGATTACACGCTGGCCTCGGTTCGGAACCGATTCGCCGAGATCGGTGATCCGTGGGCGGGAATCGACGACGCGCCGGGGTCGCTGGATGCGCTGCTGGGCTTGGCGAAGCAGCTCGGCCCGGCCGAAAAGCCGCCGAAGGGTGCGGGCCGGAGGCAGCAGACGATGCCGCTCATCGAGATCGCACGGGCCAAGACCAAGAAAGAGGCGCTCGACGGCTTGGAGCGGTGGAAAGGCCGGCACCCGGCGGTGGTTCCGCATTTGAAGCCGGCCGACGTGCTGGTCGATGGGATGCGGGGTAGGAGTTCGCTCTGGTACCGGATCCGGATCAACTTGCATCACGTTCCCGAACCCGAGCGGCCGGAGCAGGAGCCGCTGGAGGTCGACTATGACCCCTGGGCCGGCACCCCTTGGGGCCGCGAATAGGGCTGAATCCGGTGCGAACGATCAGTCCGCGGCGGACGGCTCGACGACCCGCCACCGGGCGTACTTCGGGAGGCGGCCGTCGCCCGAGGAACGCCCGGTGAGTCGGCGACGGATCCACGGGACGACGTAGCGCCGGTAGTACACGGCGTTGGTCATCAGGCTCGGCGGAGAAACCACTCGGGGGACTGGAGCCAGCCATTCTTGCGGGAACTGTGCCCCCAAGGTTCGCAGCACGTGTGCCGCGGCGCGGTGATGTCCTATGGCGTTCAGGTGCAGCCGGTCGTCGGCCCAGTAGTCCGCCCGGGCCAGTTCGGTGTCGGCCCACACGTTGACGAACGGGATGTCGTATTCGGCGGTCAGTTCCTTGACCGCGGCGGTGAGGAGGTCGCCTTTGCGCTGGGTGCGTCGTCCCATCGGCAGGTTGCGGGTGGGGTTTCCGCCGCTCAGAAGCACCGGCCGCACGCCCGCGTCGAGGCAGCGGGTGACTACATATTCGGCCTGGCTCCGGATGCGGCGGAGGTCCGCGCCCGGGCGCAGCATGTCGTTGCCACCGCCGTTGAAGGTGAGCAGGGTCGGTTCTAGTGCCAGCGCCGGCTCCAATTGCTCGGCCACGATCTGTTCCATCAGCTTGCCTCGCACAGCGAGATTGGCGTATTCGATCGGGCCGCCCTGGTCGATGGCCAGACCGGCGGCCACGATATCCGACCAGCCTCGTATGCTGCCGTCTTGGAGCTCGTCGCCGACGCCTTCGGTGAAGCTGTCTCCCAGGCAAACCAGTCGCATTGCCCCATTATCGGTGCCGGCCGCGCCGGTTGGCGTGGTCCGGGCAATTATGTGTTCCCCGTTGACATGATCGCCGCGATCGGACAGGGTCGGCGACATGAGTGCCGAGCGTACCTTCGTGATCGTCGGTGGCGGGCTAGCTGGCGCAAAAGCCGCGGAAACGCTGCGCGCGGAGGGGTTCGACGGTCGAGTGGTGTTGTTCGCCGCGGAGACAGAGCCGCCGTACGAGCGTCCGCCGTTGTCCAAGGGTTATCTGCTCGGCAGCGATGAGCGGGCGTCGGCGTTCGTGCATCCGTCCGAGTGGTACTCCGAGCATGGGATCGACCTGCAGCTGGGCTCACCGGTAGAGGCTGTGCACCCGGCGGAACACGTGGTCGAGATCGCCGGAGGTGAACGGGTCGGCTACGAGAAGCTGCTGCTGGCCACCGGTTCGCAGCCGCGACGGCTGGAGGTGCCCGGCGCCGAGCTGGATGACGTCCGCTACTTGCGCGAGCTTTCCGACGCCGATCACCTGCTCGATCAGCTGGACGTCGGGCACCGGGTGGTCGTTGTCGGTGGTGGCTGGATCGGCTTGGAGGTCGCCGCCGCCGCGCGTACTCACGGCGCCGACGTGGATCTGATCGAGATCGCCGACCAGCCGCTGCACGACGTCATGGGCGCCGAGGTCGCGGCCGTTTTCGCCGACCTGCATCGTGAGAATGGAGTGGATCTGCACTTGGGCACCGGCGTCCGTGAGGTGATCGGCGACGCCGGCCGGGTGGTCGCCGTGATCACCACCCGGGGCGAGGAGATCATGGCAGACACGGTGGTGGTGGGCGTCGGGGCGCGTCCGCTCGTTGATCTCGCCGCCGCCGCTGGGTTGACCGTCGACGACGGCGTGCTGGTGGATGCGGCGCTGCGGACCTCCGACCCGGACATCTATGCTGCCGGAGACATCGCCGGCATCGAGCACCCGCTGCTCGGCACGCGGATCCGGGTGGAGCATTGGTCGAACGCCGCTGACACCGGCACCGCCGCGGCCCGCTCCATGCTCGGGCACGACGTCAGCTACGACCGTCTCCCGTTCTTCTTCACCGACCAGTACGACCTCGGTATGGAATACGTCGGGCACGCGCCGCCCGGTGCCTACGGTGACGTCGTCCTCCGCGGCGACGTTCCAGGCCGGGCTTTCCAGGCGTTCTGGACAGATGACAACCGCGTGCTCGCCGGCATGCACGTCAACCTGTGGGACACCGGCATCGGCCCCATCGAGGAGCTGATCCGTTCTGGACGAGCGGTCGATGCCGCCCGCCTCGCCGATCCGGCCGTCCCGTTGGAAGAGGTGTGAGGCCGGCGGAGCGTACCTGAGCTCTTAGCCATGATCGTGATACGCGCCGCCGGGCGCCCGGCCACGGTGGCGGAGAGCCAGGGTGATCGTGCCGGCGATCAGCAGCCCAGCCGACGAGCCCCCGCGCCTGCGGTAGCGTCATGGCCAGTGCGGCTGGGCGGGTAGACGATCCGGAGCAGCGGCATGTCTTCCGATTGTTGCAGGCCAGGCAGCGCGTTGTGGTGCTCATCGTCATTCCGGTGGGTCGAAGGGCCCTCCACTTCGGGATGAACGTCCTGGTCACAGTGGCCGTTGGGCTAGAGGCAATCGTGTGCGGCGAGTTTAGGCTGGGTCCATGTTCACCCATCCGAAGACCGGCATGACGGTCCTCTCCGAGGGAGAGTGCTGGGAGTTGCTCGGCGGTGCGCACGTCGCGCGGCTGGCCGCCGTAGTAGGTGACGAACTGGAAGTCTTTCCGATCAACGTGGTGGTAGACGGCCACACCGTTGTCTTCCGCACAGCTGAGGGGACGAAGCTCGCCGCCGCGACGATGGCCAGGCAGGTCGTCATCGAAGCCGATGATCATGACCGTGGCACGGGTCTAGCGTGGAGCGTCGTCCTCAAGGGCGTGGCAGAACGCGTTGACGACTTCAACCGGATCTACCAACTGGAGGAGCTGGCGCTGGTTCCGTGGGACGAACGCCCGAAGCAGTGGTTCGTCCAGGTGACGCCGCGGCAGATCAGCGGGCGCCGGTTTGCCGCGGCGGTCTGAGCATCTCGTCGTAGTGATCGGCTGTCACAGTTCGATGTCGACGGTCAAGGCTGCGTGGTCACTGACCGGAAGCCGGTGTGCGGTCACCGCCCGTACTGACTCGTGGCCGGCGCCGTGGGTGATCACGTGGTCCCACTGCACACGTGGACGCCACGCGGGATAGGTCCCCACGCGGGCGAGCTGGTTCCAGCCGGTGACGAGGTGCGGCACCCGGCCCGGCAGGTTGAAGTCGCCCAACAGAATCTGCGGTGCCGGCATCGCCGACAGCCACCGGGTGATGGTCCTGAGCTGGCGGATGTTCCAGCCCGGTACGAATGACAGATGCGCGGCCGCCACGGTGAACGGCCCCGCCGGCCCGATCGCGATGGCGGCGAGCGCTACGCGGGGGTGGTCTTTCACCGGCACTAGTCCACGCCGGCCTGGCACCTGCAGCGGGACCCGGACGGGCGAAGCGGGAAACCAGCGTGCTGACCACGTCAGAACGGGCAACCGGGAGAGCAGCGCGACACCATAGGCCGGGCCGTCGGGCTGAACCAGCGGATCGGCGGGTTCCCAACGGCCGGCTGGGTCGCCGGTGAGTGCTGGCGCGAAACGCCACCAATCAGCGCCCGCGGCCTCGGCGGCGATGGCCGCCTGGTTGGTCTCGCCGCTACGGCGTTGGTCGTAGTCCACTTCCTGAAGTGCCAGCACGTCGGCCTCGAGGGAGGATACGGCCGCGGCAAGGGTGCCTTCGCGGACTGTCCCGGAGGTGATGATGAGACCGTTCAACAAGTTGTACGTGCCGAATCGCAACTGCTCCACACTGCCGCACACTAGTGCAGGAACCAACCTCGGCGATTGCGGTGCTGGGCATATGACGGCCCGGTGGAAAGCAAGCGCCAAGAAGCCAAAGATATCTTTGACATTCTGCCGATGTCAAAGATATCTTTGGCATATGCGGCTGACCGATCCCACCACCATCCGGGCGCTCGCGCACCCGTTGCGGCTCAGTCTGATCGAGCTTCTCGGCACAGTTGGGCCGGCCACCGCCGCGCAATGCGCCCGCCACCTCGACAGCACACAGGCGAACTGCTCTTTTCACCTGCGACAGCTGGCGAAATATGGGTTTGTCGAGAAGGCTCCCTCGAGCGGCGACGGCCGGGAGAATCCGTGGCAGCTCACCGATCTGGAGCAGAGCTGGTCGTCCGGCGACGGCGGGCCGGCCACCCGGGAGCTGGAGCGGGTCTTCATCCAGCGCGAGGCCGAGCGGATGCTCTCGTGGCGGGCGGGAGTGGACCAGCAGCCGGAGTCTTGGCGGGATGCGTCGTTCCTCAGCGGCGCGACCATTCCGATGACCACTGAGGAGCTGAGCAGTGTTGCCGTTCAGCTCAGAGCGGTGCTCGAACCCTACATCCAGCGGCTTTCCGAGCGCTCTGACTGGCCGGAAGACTGCCGGTTCGTGCGGGTCTTGCTGGCCGGCACACCGGTCGCGAACCTCGACGAAGAGCGGTGAGTGAAATGGCTGTCGAGCAGGAGACCAGCGTCCCGAGTGCGGCCGGAGCGCTGAATGCCGTGGTCCGCGTGCCTGAGCTGACCGGTCCATTGCCTGGCGTCGTGCTGGTCGACGGCGCCGGTGATGGTGACCGCTGGGACTGGGGCGGTTGGCCGGAGTGGATCAGCGAGGCTGGGGCGGTGGTTCTACGGCACGACAAACCTGGGTGCGGGGGCTCACCCGGGCACTGGACCGAACAAACCTTGCACGACCGGGCCCAGGAGACACTGGCCGCCGTCGAGGTGCTTCGCGGTCATCCAGCGGTATCGGGAGAGCCGGTCGGGCTCTACGGCATCAGTCAGGGCGGGTGGGTCGCGCTGCTTGCGGCCGTGTTGGGTGAGGGGCAGGTGGATTTCGTCGTCAGCCACTCCGGGCCAGGGGTTACCCCGGCCGCCCAGGAGCGGATCAGGCTCGAGCGGGACCTTGCGGCGGCAGGTCATTCCCCGGACGTGATCGCCGAGGCCATGAGCTGGGTCGATGAGCGAGCCGCCCGCCTGATCAGTGGCGAGGCGCCGGAGACGATCCTGGCCGACCAGTCACGCCACTCCGATCGGTCGTGGTACCCGGCGATCGCTTCCGGCGCGTACGACGCCGCCGCGGTATTGGCATTTGCCGGCCGTATCTTCGACTTCGATCCGGTGACCGTGCTGCCCAAGGTGAGCTGCCCGGTCCTCGCTCTCTTCGGCGGCAGCGACGAACTCATTCCGGTCGAGGCCAGCGTGGCGGCGTTCGCGGCCAATCTGCCCGAGCGGCCAGGCCGCCACGGTTTGGCGGTGTTTCCGCGTGGTGATCATGGCCTGTACACGGCGGAGCCGGACCCGAGCGTGCCCCGCCGCGCCCAGCTCGCTTCAGGCTACGAGGAGATGCTGGCGGCGTTTCTGCGGGACCAGCGGCAGGCCGGCGTCCGGCTCTAGGGCTTCCCGGGTCCTGCGCTCTCGCCGGCTGCTGGCGATGTGTCCTGAGCGGTCGCTTTGCCGATTCGGTGGTCCGGGCCACGACCGCTTTGTATCGTGTCGCGTATGCGCCGGGCAGCATGGGCATGGACGCTGGCGGTAGTCGCCGTCTTCGGTGTTGTGTCTCTGACCACGGGATTCCCGCGCGACCTCTCCAGCCACGGAATGCTCGGAACCGTTGAGCTGCCGGCGCAGCTGATTCTGCTGGGTGTCGCGTTGGCGGGCCTGATTCTGTCGCGATGGAGCGAGGCAGCCACGGCCGTGATTCTCGTCCTCGCGGGCGCCGGGCTGGCCGGGCTGTCGAGTAGGTTGCACTCGCCGGTCTTCGTCGCACTCATTGTCGTGGTTTTCGTCGTGCCCGCGGTCGCGTTCTGGGTGCTGTGGGCGCGCGGCCGCGACCGCCGGGCCGTCGTGCGTCATGGCGTCGTGGCGGGTTTGGCGCTGGCGGTCTGGAGCGCGGGCGCGGGCGTTGCCTATCACCAGCTGGCCGGGGCCACTCACCCCGAGTCGGAAGCTCTCCATCTGCCCGTCGACCGAGTCAACTGGATCTGGAGCGGGGCGGTGACCGACACGTCGTTCCGGGTGACCGCAAAAATCGACGACGCCGCTGCCGAGCAGGCGACGTTGGTGGTCGAGCATGCTCGAACGTCGCCGCAGCGAGCCGCCCTGCCGGCGCCGGTGGACGCCGTCGGGCCGGATCCGGTGCCCGACAGCGGAGTGGTCACATGGACCGTCGACGGCTTGGAGCCCGACACGTCGTACGAGTACACCGTCATAGTGGACGATCACGCCGACACCACTCGGGGTCGAGGCGAGGTGAGTACCTTCCCGGACGGGCCGGCGTCGTTCACCGTCGCCGTCGGAGCCTGCGCCCGCACCGGCTCGAACGGTGCGGTTTTCGACGCCATCCGGGCTGTTGACCCGTCGTTGTTCATCCACACCGGCGACTTTCACTACGGCAACATCGACTTCGACGACGTCGACATGTTCCGCGCCCGCTACACCGACGCGCTCGGCTCTCCAGGACAGAGCGCGTTGTATCGCAGCGTGCCCACCGCATACGTCTGGGACGATCACGACTACGGCGCCAACGACGCCGACGCGCACTCTCCGAGCCGGTCCGCCGCCCGGGCCGCGTACCGCGAGAACGTGCCGCATTACGAGCTGCCGGCCGGTGCGCAGGACGGCGCGATCTACCACGCGTTCACCGCCGGGCGAGTGCGCTTCATCCTGACCGACGTCCGATCGGAACGCACCGCCGACTCCATGCTTGGCACGCGGCAGCTGGAGTGGTTCGAGGGGGAGATGCTCGGCGCGGCCGATGACCACGCGCTGATCGTGTGGGTCAACGCCGTGCCCTGGATCGGACCCGAGGGTGAGTCCCGTGACAACTGGACCGGCTACCCCGAGGAACGCCAGCGGGTGGCCGAAATCATCGAGGAAGCCGGGGTCGAGAACGTCGTCATGCTGGCCGGTGACGCCCATATGGTCGCGATCGACGACGGCAGCAATAGTGGCTACGGGCCTTCCGGCGAGGGCTTCCCGGTGCTGCATGCCGCCGCCCTTGACCGGGGCGGATCGGTCAAGGGCGATCCCTACAGCCATGGAACCGAACCGGGTGGTGGGCAATTCGGCACTCTCACCGTCGAAGATGACGGAAGTGGCCACCTGGCCGTCGTACTAGCCGGCTACGACTGGACCGGTGCCGAACTGATGTCTCATACCTTCACCGTCGCTGCTCCTGCAGTGGATGGAGGATAGGCAGGGAGCAAGTGGTGCCCACCCGGCGCCGCCATGGCCGATCGGGCACCGCTTCATGAACGTGCGGTCGTGGAGTCTTAGTCGGTGTCGAGCTCGCAAGCCGCGTCCAGCTTGTCGAAGTAGCTGTCCCACGCCGCTTGGTACTCGTCGCTGAGCAAGGGGTGGTCCGGGTCAGCCCAGCTGTGGTCCCGCGACTCGTTGATGATGTCGAGGACGAACAGCAGCTCCGGATGGAACTCGTCCGGTAGGTCGTTGATGATCTCGGTGACTTCGGCGTTGATCTCGGCATAGTCGACCTCTTCCTCCTCACCGAACATGGTGAGCGGAAGGCTAGCGACAGCCATGGCGGCGCCGCTGAGTTCCATGCATCGGGAGAACTCGAATCCGAGACCCGACAAGGCGTCCCAATCGACCTCGCCGAAGAGGTCGTCCGGGGCGGCGTCAGGTGCGTCGTCATCGTCGGCGGTCGTGTCCAGGTCTGGGTCGCCGGCGTCGTCTTCATCGTCGGCGTCGTCGACTGTCTCTTCGATGACGGGAGCGTCGTCGTCGGACGTCGCGGCGGTATCGGCGTCGTCCCCTCCGCACGCGGCGACGGCGAGCGCGACGGCGGCGAAGACGGCCGCCAGGCGGCGGTCAAGCGTGATCATGGTGTCCCCCTCGAGTAAGTGCGGGCCCCCAGCCCGCGGCCGACTGATCATACGACAGGCTTGTCAGTGCCGGGAGGCAAGATGGGCGATACGCCAGAAAATGATGCTGACGCCGTTGTCCGGACGTTCTGGGAGTACATCGACGCGCGGGCGTGGGATGCTCTCGGGGCCATCCTCGACGCCGACCTGGTTGTGGAGTACACGCATACCGGTGAAACCCTCGACCGCTCGTCCTTCGTGCGGCTCAACCGGGAGTATCCCGGTCAATGGCGTGCGGATGTGCTTGACCTCGTCTGCCAAGGCGAACGCGCGGCTGCGCACGTCCGGGTCAGCGATGGGCGGCAGGAGTACAGGGTGGCCTCGTTCGCCACCGCGCGCGGTGGCCGGATCGTCGCGCTGACCGAGTTGTGGACCGAAGTGGGGTTGGAGGTGCCGGCGGAGCGACGTCCCGCGCAGGACGGGACTGAGATCTCCGCAGCTCCTGGTGCGTCACCCGGTCGAGAGGGCTGAGTTACGCTGCTGGCCATGGCAGAGAGATCCACGGACATCAACCACGCGTCGCTGACCGGCGAAAAGGTGCGGCTTCGAGCATTGCGCGACGACGACCTTCCGGATCTGTGCCGGTGGTGGTCGGATCCCGCCCAGGCGGTCTATCAGACGACGCATGCTCCCACGCCGCGTCCCTCGGCGGACCTGATCGAGATGTTCCGCGGATGGAGCAAGAACGACGGCAGCCGCTGGGGATTCTCGGTGGAGGCGAAGGGTGACGCCGCCTTCGTGGGCCATGTGACTTTGTTCGGTGCCAACATCAAAGACCGATGCGCCGAGTTCGCCATCATCATCGGCACCGAACACCAGGACCGCGGTTACGGCACCGATGCCACTCGGCTGATGGTCTCCTACGGCTTCGCCGAGCTCGGTCTGCACCGGATCGAACTGGGTGTCTTCGGTTTCAATGAGCGAGCGATCGCCGCCTATGCGAGGGCTGGATTCGTCGAAGAAGGCCGGCGCCGTGCTGCCGTTTACCGCAGTGGAGTCTGGCACGACGACGTGTATATGGGCCTGCTGCGCCATGAATGGGAACGGTTGCGCTGATCGCATAGCGCCTGGAGACCGAATGTGTGGCCGCGGTTGACGGAGCTGGATGGCTCAATCATCATTGAGTCAATGAGTATTGAGCTATCGGTCGAGCGTCGTGCCGCGATTCACGCCGCACTTGGTGATCCCGGCCGGCTGGCTGTGGTCGACGCTCTGCTGGTCGGTGACGCTGCGCCCGGGGAGCTCGCGCGCCGGCTCGGAATCCCCTCGAATCTGCTGGCGCACCACATCAACGTGCTGCAGAGTTCGGGGCTGGTGCGCCGGATCCGCTCGGAAGCGGACCGCCGGCGTTCCTACGTCACCCTCGAGCCGGACGCATACGACGCGATCACCGCTGCCGGTCCGGTTGAACCGGACCTGAGCGCGAGCCGGGTCCTGTTCGTCTGCACCCGGAACTCGGCCCGGTCTCAGATCGCCGCGGCGCTGTGGGGGAGATGCAGCACGTTGCCGGTGGGCTCGGCTGGAACCCATCCTGCGGACCGGGTGCATCCCGGTGCCGTCGCCGCGGCCCGCCGGCACGGCATGCCCTTCCGGCCCGGGAGGCCCCGCGACGTGTCCCGAGTGGCGCGTGCCGACGACCTCCTGGTGACCGTCTGTGATGCGGCGGGCGAGGAGCTAGGCGAACTGCGCCACGTGCATTGGTCGGTCCGCGACCCGGTGTGTACCGGTACGGATGCGGCCTTCGACGAGACTCTCAGCGTCTTGGCCGGGCGAGTGGCCCGGCTGGCCGGAATACTCCAGCCGCACGGATCCGGCCGGTCCGGCAGCGGCTTGGAAGCCACGTCAGGACGTCAAGCTGGAGGAGATCATGACTGATACGCCGCCCGGATCAGGAGATTCCCAAGTGGCCCCCGGGGGCACGCCGACGGTGCTGTTCCTGTGCGTGCACAACGCGGGTCGCTCGCAGATGGCCTTGGGATTTTTCGAGCACTTGGCCGATGGTCGCGCTGTTGCACGCTCCGGCGGCTCCGAGCCCGCCGCGGAGGTCAACCCGATGGCGGTAGCGGCCATGGCCGAGCGTGGGATCGATATCTCGCGTGAGTTCCCGAAGCCGTGGACCGACGAGATCGTCCGGGAGGCCGACGTCGTCGTCACCATGGGGTGCGGCGACGCCTGTCCGGTGTTCCCGGGGAAGCGCTACGAGGATTGGGCGCTGGCCGATCCTGCTGGGCAGGACCTGCCGGCCGTGCGCCCGATCCGCGACGAGATCGAACGGCGAGTCCGCGGCCTGCTCGACAGCCTCGGCGTCCCCGCCGCTTCCCCCGCCAGCTAGATGATCATGTTTGGTGGGTTTCCCCGAGCATCAACAGGACTGCAGGCATGGTGACGCCCGAGAAGACCCACCAAACATGATCATCTAGGCGGCGACGTGAGGTAGTCGGCGGTGAGCTTGACGACGTCGTTGTCGATGAGGATGCGCTGGTGGCCGAGGCCTTCGGTGGTCACCATCTCCGACTCCGGCCAGACTTCCGCCAGCCGTACCCCGCCCTTGTAGGGCAGCCTCTTGTCGTCACGGTCGTGAATGATCAAGGCTGGCGGAACCACCTCGTCACTGCCGATCCTGAGAGCGTTGAAGTCGTCCAGCGGGCGGGCGGCCAGCCGGGCTAGGCGCTCGTAGAGGAACTGCCGCGATCGGGGGCCGTATCCGAGCAGCTGCTCGACTTGTTCGACGGTGCTGATCGGGTTGGCCTCGGGGGCTATGAACACGACGCGCTTGGCGGGTAGTCCATCGCGAACTGCCAGTGCGGTGGCGGCAGAGCCCATGGAATGCGCGACTATGCCGGCCGGTTCGCCATGCTGGGTGACGACTCCGGTCAGTGCGTCGCTGAAGTCCAGGGCCGTTGCCCGGCCGCGGCCGATCATGCCGGCCGGGGAATCGCCGTGGCTCGGCACATCGAAGGCGATGACACGGCAACCGGCGTTCAGCAATGGCTCGACGAATGCGCCTAGCTGGCCGCGCCAGCCGCCCCAGCCGTGGATCAAATAGATCGTCCTGGCGGCTGAATCGTTGGTGGGGGTCCAGGTTTCGACGGCGATCTCGCGTCCGTCGCCCAGGCGGACGGCGGATCTGGTGCCCGGGAACGGCCGGTTGTCCTGGCGGCGTCCGGATGTGTCGGGCAGCGTGCACCAGAGCCGGAAAGCCCATCGGCCAGCTAGTCGTGGCGCCGTTCGGTCCAGCACCGTGAAGGCTGCCCGCAGTGCCGACAGCCGCATACTAACAGAACGAACGGTCGTGCTTTTCGTGGTCGTGGAGGAGGTCGACATCTGTGGTCCTTTCGCGGTGGTGCCGAGTCAGTCGGAGGCGGAATGAGGTGGGGTGGCTCGATCGGGGGCTCGCGCGGCGTCGAGCAGGGCTTCGAACGCGCGCCGTGCCCGGGGCTGCGCCGCGGTGTCGTCGAGCAGGCGGTGGGCATGGTAGAAGCCGAGCATCACGCCGTTGAGATCGTGCGCGAACTGCTCGGCGTCGGCGTCCTCGCGGAACTGGCCCTCGGTGATGCCGGTGCGAAAGACCTGGGCAATGGTGTCGAGCAGGTCTCGGTGGTCCTGGACCAATTGGTCGCGAACGGGGCCGGGCTGCTCGTCCAGCTCGGTTGCGGCCTTCACGAACAGGCAGCCGCCCGGCATCCGGAACAGCCCGCAGTCGAGCCACCGGTCGAACAGTTCGCGCACGCGGGGCTCGCCTCGGGGCGCCGCGAGGGCGGGGCGGATGACGGAGTCGATGAACTCGGCGCGCGACTCGGCCAGGACGGCCAGCTGCAGAGCCTCCTTCGACTGGAAGTGGGCAAACAGTCCACTCTTGGACATGCCCGTAGATGACGCCAGGTTGCCGATGGTCAACCCGCCGAGGCCAACTTGATAGGCCGTCTGCACACCACGGCGGAGGATGATCCGCCGGGTGTCGGCACCCTTGCTCATAGTGGGGAGAATAGCACGACCGTACGCTTCGTCGCGGCATGTGTAGACCCGGGGATCACGGGCCGAATGCAGGAGTCATGCCGGGGCAGCGGCGAAGAGACGGCTGGTCGTAGTCTCTGGAGCGTGAGCTTCCCCTGGAAACCGGCCGTCGCCACAGGCGTCGGGTCCTTGCCTTACGAAGATCGTGACGAGGCGGCCCGTATCGTGTTCGGCGAGCTGCCGGACTTGCCGCACCTGCCGGAATTGCCGTGGCGTGGGGCGGGTTCGGAGATCGTCGGTCGTACCGCCACACTCCTCGTCGACATCCATGTCGATCTGCAGCCGTCCGGATGGCGGTTGATTGACCGGGCCGGCGCTGACGAACGACGGGCGCGGTCCACGTTGCGGGCCGACCTCGACGCTCTGGAGATTGCCGCCCATGGCTACAGCGGGCCGTTCAAGATCCAGGTGGGCGGGCCGTTGACGCTGGCGGCCACGCTCCAGCGCACGAGGGGCGATCGCGCCGTCAGCGACCATGGCGCGCGTCGGGATCTCGCGGCGTCGTTGGCCGAAGGGCTGGCCGAACATGTCGCCGAGGTCGCCAAACGGGTGCCCGGCGGATCGCTCGTCGTGCAGATCGACGAGCCCAGCCTGCCCGCGGTGCTGGCCGGCGAGATCCCCACGATCAGCGGATGGGGACGGCTGCGCTCGGTGGACCCGAGCGAGGCCGAGACCCTATTGAGCACGGTAATCGGTGCCGTCGGCGCGCCGGTGGTCGTGCACAGCTGTGCGACCAGGGTGCCGGTTTCGCTGCTGCACCGGGCTGGTGCGGTGGCGGTGGCCATCGACGTCAACTTGGTGGAAGGCGAGTACCTGACTGATCTTGCCGAAGCGGTGGATGCTGGTCTTGGCTTGTGGCCGGGCATTGTGCCATCGGCGGCGCCGGAGACACCGCCGGCGGACCGTGAACTTGCGCAACGGATCGTCGGGCTGTGCCGCCGCCTGGATCAGGACCCGGCTCGGATGGCGCCGCGCATCGTCGTCACACCGACATGTGGTCTCGCGGGATCGAGTCCGACCTGGGCGCGCCAGGCCTATCGGCTCGCGCGGACGACGGCCCGCGCCTTCGCGGACATTGTCGGTCTGGAGCAGTAACGTCTGTGGTTGTGAGCACCGAATCTGCTGAGTCCGTGAGCGCCGAGCCCGTTGATCTCGCCGAGGTTCCCGCCGACGTCCGTGAGCGTCACGTCACCCTCGCGGAAGAGATCGAGAACCATCGGCATCGGTACTTCATTGAGGACAGCCCGACCGTCAGCGATGCCGAGTTCGATCTGTTGGTGCGGGAACTGGAACGGATCGAAGACCAGTACCCGGTGCTGCGCACCCCGGATTCGCCGACCCAGAAGGTCGGTGCTCCGGTGGCCGAGCCCGGCGCCATTGCCGAAGGCTCGTGGCCACCTATCGATCATCTGGAACGGATGCTCAGTCTCGACAACGCCTTCACCTTCGACGAGCTCACCGAATGGGCCACGCGCGTCGAGCGTGAGGTCGGCGACGGCGCACGCTATCTCTGCGAACCGAAGATCGACGGGCTGGCGGTCGACATCGTCTATCGCGACGGACGTCTCTCCACGCTCGCCACCCGCGGCGACGGCCGCACCGGCGAGAACGTGACGTTCAACGCCCAGTTCGCCGATGCCATCCCCAAAGAGCTGACCGGCACCTCCGAGTATCCAGTGCCGGAAGTCGTCGAGATCCGCGGCGAGATGGTCTTTCCCACCGAGGCGTTCGAAGCGATCAACGAAGAACGCGGCCGCCTTGGCCTGCCGTTGTTCGCCAACGCGCGCAACTCCGGCGCCGGTGTGCTCCGGCAACGGCTCGACCGTCGGCAGGAGAAGCTCGAGGCGGCCCGTGCGCGCGCCGCGGCGGCCGGCGGAGAAGGACGTTCGCAGGTTGCGCTGGAACGCCTCGAAGAGGAGTTCGATCGTGCCCGGCGCATGCTGTCGTCGCTGATCCTCATCTGCCACGGGTTGGGGCAGCGAAGTGGGTTCGAGGTGGCGTACCAGTCGGAGGCCTACGACGCGCTCAAGGCGTGGGGCCTGCCGGTCAATGATCGCGTGCGAGTCGTGCCGGACTTGGACGCAGTTCAGGATTACATCGGCTATTACGGTGAGCACCGCCACGACGTCGAGTACGAGCTCGACGGTGTGGTCGTCAAGGTCGATCAGGTCCCGTTGCAGCGGCGTCTCGGCTCTACCTCGCGGGCGCCGCGCTGGGCTATCGCCTATAAGTACCCGCCGGAGGAAGTCACCACGAAGCTGCTCGACATCCGGGTCAGCGTCGGGCGCACCGGCCGGGTCACCCCGTACGGCGTGATGCAACCGGTGAAGGTGGCCGGCTCCACGGTCGAGAACGCCACGCTGCACAACGCATCCGAGGTGGAGCGCAAGGGTGTGCTCATCGGTGACACCGTGGTGCTGCGCAAAGCGGGTGATGTCATCCCGGAGATCCTCGGTCCGGTGCGCGATCTTCGTGATGGCACCGAGCAGCCCTTTGTCATGCCCACCGAATGCCCGTCGTGCGGGACGACGCTCGCGCCGGCGAAGGAGGGCGATGTCGATATCCGATGCCCCAACACTCGTTCCTGCCCGGCGCAGCTGGTGGAGCGGCTGTTCTACCTGTCCGGGCGGGGCGGTTTCGACATCGAGGCGATGGGCTGGGAGGCCGCGCAGGCCCTGACCGCTCCGGACACCCCGGATACGCCTCCGGTCACCGACGAAGGTGACCTCTTCTTGCTGCGCGTCGAGGACGTCCGTGACGTGATGATCCGCCGTGAGATACGCCGTAAAGGGGAGTCCACCGGCGAGACCGAGCTGGTGCCGTACTTCTACACAAAGGAAACGCCGGGAAAGCCGTCGGTGCCTACCAAGAACACCGAGCGCCTCTTCCGCCAGCTCGAGGAGGCGAAGGATCAACCGCTCTGGCGGGTCCTTGTCTCGCTGTCCATCCGGCATGTCGGCCCTACCGCGGCTCGTGCACTGGCGACGGCGTTCGGCTCGATGGAAGCGATCCAGAACGCTACCGAGGAGGAGCTGGCGGCCGTCGACGGTGTCGGGCCCACCATCGCGGCGTCGATCACGGAGTGGTTCCAGGTCGAATGGCACCGCGAAGTCGTGCGCAAGTGGCGCGAGGCGGGCGTGCGGATGGAAGACGAACGCGATGAGTCCGTGCCGCGCACGCTGGAGGGGGTGACCATCGTCGTCACCGGCTCGCTGGAAGGTTTCTCCCGTGACGAGGCCAAGGAAGCCATCCTGGTGCGCGGCGGCAAGGCGTCTGGGTCGGTGTCGAAGAAGACCTCGTTCGTCGTCGCCGGTGACAACGCTGGTTCCAAGCACGACAAAGCGTTGCAACTCGGTGTGCCAGTACTTGACGAGGAAGGTTTCCGTGCGCTGCTCGACGGCGGTCCCGACGCCGCGGCGGCCCACGTGCGGCAACCCGAGTAGACGCCACTCAATCACCGCCGCCGGTGTTCATGAGCACCCGCGGCAGGATACTGCGCGAGCGTCCTACCGTGGTGTTGTGGGCGAGCCAGACCTGACCGTGTTTCTCAGCGGCGATGTGATGCTGGGCCGTGGTATCGACCAGATATTGCCCAACGCTGGTGATCCGCGACTGGCCGAGCCTTTCGTGCGCGACGCCCGGGCCTATGTCGACCTCGCCGAGAAGGTGAACGGTCCGATTCCGCGCCCTGCCGAGTTCGAGTGGCCGTGGGGCGAGGCGTTGCCGGTGCTGGTGGAGTTGGGGCCCGATGTGCGCATTGTCAACCTCGAGACGAGCGTCACCACTAGCTCCGAGTTCGATCCCAGCAAGTCCGTGCACTATCGGATGAGCCCGGGCAACGTCGCGAGTCTGGTCGCCGGCAAGCCGGACGTGTGTGCGCTGGCCAACAACCACACGCTGGATTTCGGCCGCTCCGGCCTGGTGGAGACGCTGGAGGTGCTGGCCGCGTCCGGGCTGCACTCGGCCGGGGCCGGGCGCGACGCCCGGGAGGCGAGCAGGCCCGCCGTCGTGCGCACTTCAGGTGGCCGGCGAGTGACAGTCTTCTCGTTCGGCAGCCAGACCAGCGGTATACCAGCCGGTTGGCGCGCCGGCACCGATCACCCGGGCATTGCGATGGGGGAGCTCGACGATGCCAGCGACGTCCCTCGCGAGCGGATCGGAGCGGCCAAGAACTCCGGCGATATCGTCGTCGTCTCCGTGCACTGGGGCGGCAACTGGGGATACGAGATAGAACCAGAGCACATTGAGCTGGCTCATCGGCTGATCGATGCGGGGGCCGACGTGGTGCATGGGCACTCGTCGCACCATCCACGCCCGATCGAGGTCTACCGGGACAGACTCATCCTGTATGGCTGCGGCGACCTGATCAATGACTACGAGGGCATCGCCGGCCGGGACGAATACCGCGACGACCTCCGGCCCCTGTACCTCGCCGCGCTCGATCCGGAAACTGGAGCACTGCGCACGTTACGGATGATCATCATGCAGGCACGCAAGATGCGGCTGGAACACGCCGCTGCCGTGGACACGGCATGGCTCGCCGCGACTCTCGGCGAGCTCAGCGCCGCTCATGGTGTGGACGTACGCGTGATCTCGCTGGAAATGGCGGTAGGCGCGCTTCCTGCGTTGGACGTCGTCACCCGATGAGTCTGGCGTCGCGCACCTGATTGTTCTCATGGTCATGTGCTGTCGGTGCCGTGCGCTACGGTCGCTTGGAACGGCGACGGAATGGAAGAACATGGATCTCAAAGACGAGGCCGAGGCCCTTCTGCGGCGGCTGGTCGGTAACCCCGCCGCGGCGTTCCGCGACGGCCAGTGGGAGGCCGTCCGCGATCTCGTGGATCATCAGCGTCGTGTGCTTGTCGTGCAGCGCACCGGCTGGGGCAAGTCTGCCGTGTACTTCGTCGCTACCGGCCTGCTGCGGGCTCGTGGACGCGGCCCGACGGTGATCGTATCGCCGCTGCTCGCGCTGATGCGAGACCAGATAGCTGCTGCTGAGAAGGCTGGCGTCCGAGCGGTCACCATCAACTCCGCGAACGCCGATCAATGGGGCGAAGTCGCCCAACAGCTTGCCGACGACGCCGTGGACGTTCTACTGGTCAGTCCGGAACGGCTGAACAATCCGCGGTTCCGGGAGGAGCAGCTCCCGGCGCTGGCCAGCGGCGCCGGGCTGGTCGTCGTCGACGAGGCCCATTGCGTGTCGGACTGGGGACACGATTTCCGGCCGGACTACCGGCGCATCCGCGACCTCCTGGATTCTCTGCCGGGCGGTACACCGGTACTGGCCACCACAGCGACGGCCAACGCTCGAGTGGTCACCGACGTCGCCGAGCAGCTCGGTAGTGGCGGGGCAGAGGTGCGGACTGTTCGCGGTTCGCTGGCTCGCGACAGCTTGCGGTTGGGAGTGCTCACGCTGCCGTCGTCCGACGAGCGCCTGGGCTGGCTTCTGGCCCACCTGAATGAGCTGCCGGGCAGCGGGATCATCTACGCGCTCACCGTCTCAGCCGCCGAAGACACCGCGGCGTTGCTGCACGATGCCGGACATCGGGTCCTGGCCTACACCGGCCGGACCGACCCCGCGGACCGGATCGATGCCGAGCGGGCGCTGTTGCACAACGAGGTCAAGGCGCTGGTCGCCACCAGCGCGCTCGGTATGGGCTTCGACAAGCCGGACCTCGGTTTTGTCGTGCACCTGGGCGCGCCCCCATCGCCGGTGGCGTACTACCAGCAGGTGGGCCGGGCAGGCCGGGCCACCGAGCGGGCCGACGTGCTGCTGCTCCCGGGCGCGCAGGACAAGGACATCTGGCACTACTTCGCGACGGTCTCGATGCCGCAGCCCGAACAGGCCGAAGCGGTGATCTCGGCCCTGACCGATGCCGGCCAGCCCATGTCCACGGCGGCCCTGGAGACCGTTGCCGACGTCCGGCGGACCCGCCTGGAACTGTTGCTGAAGGTGCTCGACGTAGACGGCGCGGTACGCCGGGTCCGTGGTGGCTGGGAGGCTACCGGCCGGCCTTGGGTCTATGACGCCGAGCGCTACGCGCGGGTGGCGGCAACGCGCACCGACGAGGCCCAGATGATGCTGACCTATCAGCGTGGTGATCGATGCCGCATGGCGTTCCTGCAGGAGGTGCTCGACGACCCAGCTGCTGCCGAGTGCGGGCGCTGCGATGTCTGTGCAGGCGCCTGGTACTCGGGGACAGTCCCCGATGACGCCCGGGCGAGCGCGCGCAACACCCTTGACCGGGCGGGGATTGCCGTCGAACCACGTGCTCAATGGCCGTCGGGAATGGGCCGGCTCGGCGTCGAGGTTCGCGGCAAAATCCCCGACACCGAACGGGTGGAGCCAGGCAGGGCGGTCGCACGCCTCACCGATCTCGGGTGGGGGCAGCGTCTGCGAGAGGTATTGGGCGAACCTGACGCGCCGGCCGGCGACGCTCTACTCACGGCATGTGTGGACGTTCTGCGCGATTGGGACTGGGAACACCGCCCGCACGCAGTGGCCTGGATGCCGTCATACTCTCGGCCGAAACTGATTCAGTCGGTGGCGCAGCATCTCGCCGGGATCGGCCGGCTGAGAGAACTTGGGCCGCTGGAGTCTCTCCCGGGACCGCCGCCGGGTGAGCCGGGTGGCAACAGCGCCTTCAGGCTGGCCGGAGTATGGGGGAGGTGGCAAGCTGGGGAGTCGATGCGCGCTTCACTCGCCGAGCTTGGCAGCGACCCTGTCGTGTTACTCGTCGACGACCTGATCGACTCCCGTTGGACCATCACCGTTGCCGGTCAGACCCTGCGTCAAGCCGGAGCCGGTCAGGTGCTGCCGTTTGCCCTGGCCGTCGCCGCGTGAGTCATCCTGGCCGATCACCCCGGCCAGGGCCGTGAGGTGGGTCAGGCGCGCCAGTTCGGAGGCGAGGATCTCCGGGCCCCCGTCGCGCCCGAGCACAATGGCCCGCACAGGCGAGTCGACGGGAGTGCCAACAGCCACGACATCCTGCCACGACTCCGGCGCCCAATCACCATCGGTGGAGATCCGCACGGGTGCTGGCATGGGAAGCCATGGCACAGTCAAGCCCGCGGCTTGAGGGGCTCCGGATGCTGAACGCTCCACCACCAGCCGTCCCTCTTCGAGCTTGACCAGCAGGGCCCAGCCGGATCGAAAGACGCCGGGTATCAAATCCACCAGGATCTCCGCGGCCCGGCTGGGCTCGGAGGTCATCGCCTCGACGGCTTCGAGATCACGGTGCAGGTGACCACCCGGGCTGTAGTGGCCGATGAATTCCACCTCGACGCCGTCGACCAAGCCGCAGGCGCTGACCAGGGAGTCCGGCAGCCTGCCCGGAGGAAGATCCACCAGGAAATCGTCCACGGCGCGACCGTCACCGCGGTGCTCCACTACATCGATGCCGACGATGTCCCCACCGGCGTCGCCGATGGCAGACGCGATAGCCCCGAGTGTGCCGGGCTCGTCGGGGAGCAGCACGCGCAGCAGATAGGACACCAGAACAATCCTGTCACTCGATGATGAAGGCTATGTTTCTGCCCGGCTTTGGCCTGGGCGGTTCGTCAAGGGCGGGTCGCCAGGCGCCAGGCGCCAAGAAGAATGTACCGGCCGGCACCCGCACTCGGGTGGAGTTTTCGATCAGAGAACCCGGTCGGTCCGGCCGCTGACGCGGCAAGGGCGCGGTGATCGTCCGGCGTCAGTGACCGGCCTTGAGCCAGGCCAGGACCGCCAGCACTCTGCGGTGCCCGTCGTCGGAAGGATGCAGGTCCAGCTTGGTGAGGATGGAGGAGATGTGTTTCTCCACGGCACCCTCGGTAACGACCATCGCTCGGGCGATGGCGGAGTTGGTCCGGCCCTCGGCCATCAGACCCAGCACGTCGCGTTCGCGCGGAGTGAGTTGCTCCAGCGGGTCGCGCCGTCGCTGGGCGAAAAGCTGAGCCACCACTTCCGGGTCGAGCACCGTGCCGCCCGAGGCGACGCGCTCCAGAGCATCGGACAGCTCGTTGAGGTTCGAGACGCGGTCCTTGAGGAGGTATCCCACCCCGCCGGCACCGTCGGCCAGGAGGTCGGAGGCGTAGGACTCCTCGACATACTGGGACAAGACGAGCACGCCGGTCCCGGGTACCTGTTTGCGGGCCTCGATGGCCGCCCGCAGGCCTTCATCGGTGTAGCTCGGCGGCATCCGGACGTCGACGATCGCGAGGTCAGGTTTGTGCTCGAGTACCGCTCGCACCAGTTCGGTGCCGTCGCCGACTCCTTCGACGACGTCCGCTCCGGCCTCCCCGAGCAGGCGCACCAAACCCTCACGGAGCAGCAACGAGTCTTCGGCCAGCACTATTCGCACAGGGCAAGCTTGCCACTCTCTGCCCACTTCAATACCGCCAGGTCGTGTCCAGGCCCGAAAACCGGGTATGACCCAACCTGGCGGTATTGAAGTCGGCCTCAACGGCACCTGGCGGTATTGAAGTCGGCATGACATCAGCGGCCATCCCGCCACCAGTCCGGTGGGAGGATGATCGAAGTGGGATGCGGCGACGGCCAGTCGGCCGGCCCGGGATCTACCGGGCCGACGCCGGGGACGTGCTTCCACCAGCGAATGGGCACGGAGCGGGGCGGATTGTCGCGCAACAGCCGACCGAATCTGCGGATCATCTCGTCTCGGCGAAAGGCTGCCATCCCGAAGTCGTAACGCACGATGTCGAGGCCGAGGCGTCGCAGCCGCCATTCCCGTTCTTTCTCCTTGGCGACAATCGCCGCCGCATCCGGGCGGTTATTGTACTTCCCTGCGCCGTCCGCTTCGTGCGCGGCGAAGTGGTACGGCCACAGCCCGTCGAGGCGGAACTCGGGCTCGTCGGCTCCTACCCAGGCATTGGAGACCGGCATAGGCAAACCACCGGCGATGACGCCGAACCGGCCGAGAGTCTCGATCGGGCTTTCCGACAGCGGGTCAGCGTTCTGGGCCACCCATCGGGCACGGGTGACGCCGGGCCACCGAGACATGAAGCGGGTGGCGTCGCCGATGTCGAGCCCTTGCCGGACGACTGCGTCTGCGACCACCAGCGCAGCTGGTATGTCGGTGGTCAGGGCGATGGTGGCGGCTGCCCATTCCTGGCTGACCAGCCGTACCCGCCTCGTCTGGGAGTGGTGTTCCGGCGGCACGCGGTGCGTCAGGATACGCCCGTAGGCACTTTGCTTCGGCCCTCTGCCGCGGCGTTTGGGGCGTACGACCACGGGGCGCTCGGGTGGGCGGCCGAGCGTCGGCAGCTGCCACACCGTGACCGCCGACCAGCCGGTAAGCAGGGCGTCCACATTGCTGGAGATGGCGAAGGCACGAGCTGACAGCTCGTGCAACTGCCAGCCTTCCGACCTCGCCACCGCTGCCGCCGACGCATAGACGCCGTCGGCCATCCGGACGAGCAAGCCCGCGCGCTCGAGCTCTGCCAGCCGCTGCGGGCGGACACCGACGTTGCGGGCCAGCCCCACATCGATCAAGCCCTCGCACTGGCGGAGAAGCGTTCTGATGTTGGACGGCAGTTGTGTCAGTCGGCGGCCGCTCATGGCGATCTACGATGACCGACGACGGACCGGGTTGCGCCCCGTCGTCGGCGAATTGTGGACAACCAGGCCCGTCGAGCAGCGCTCGCCTGTGGAAAACGCGCATCTTTCGTTCGCGCGGAACCAAGCCAAGCAACGCCACGCTCGACTTCAATACCGCCAGGTCGCGTTCAGGCCTGATAACAGGAGATGACGCAACCTGGCGGTATTGAAGTCGGTGTCAATGGCACCTGGCGGTATTGAAGTCGAGCGCTAGCGCAGGGTCATCTGACCGGGATGTCCGCGTTGACAACAGTGCCGGCGGAGTAGGGACTGTCGAGGGACAGCTCACCATCGACACCCGCGAGCCGGTCGGCGAGCCCGGCCAGCCCGTGCCCCTTGCCGATATGCGCGCCGCCGCGACCGTTGTCGGCGACCCGGATACACAGCAGGTCCCCAGCGGTGAAGACCGATACTTCGCAGCTGGTCGCGCCGCTGTGTTTGGCGACGTTGGTCAGCGACTCGGTGACGACGAAATACGCTGCGTTCTCGACGGCTGTCGGGAGCCGTTCGTCGGCGTCTAACTGGATGTCGAGGGTCGTCGGAACCGGGCAGCGGGCAGCCGCCGCGGCGAGCGCGGCCGCGAGTCCCCGGTCGGTCAGGATCGGCGGTGCGATCCCGCGGGACAACGCTCGCAGCTCGGCAAGGGCTTCCTGGGTCTGCTGAAGCGCGCCTTTGACGAGCGGTGCCGCGGCTTCGGGGTCGTCGTCGAGCCGGCGCTGGGCCGATTGAAGGTCCATGGTCAACCGCACCAGCCGTTGCTGGGGGCCGTCGTGGATGTCGCGCTCGACCTTGCGCAGTGTGTCCGCCTCGGCCTGGACGACGGCCTGCCTGCTCCGGGTGAGTTCGTCGGCGCGTGCCCGCAAGGCGGCGTTCTCGTTGGTCAGGATGGTCCAGGCGAGGGCCGACTCGATGGCGGCGAGGCCGCGCACAATGTAGGGCAGGGTTATGGCGAATACGACGCCGATGACGGTGTTGACGGTCACGTCGGCGGCGAACGAGTCCCAGCCCAGCACAAGGTCGGCCAGTCCGCGCTGCTCGTCATCGTCGTGCGGCAGCGACCAAGCCCACAGTGGGTAGGTGATCATCAACGACGCGGCGGTCCACGCGATGGTGAAAGACCAGGTGAACACCCGGACCGGAAGGATGATGATGCCGTGGAAGAAGTCCCGCCACAGTTGCGGATCGCGCAAGTAGCCGAGAATGCGTGAGAAACCCGACTCCTCCGGGTGCCGGTAGTAAGCGGGTCCGACCCTCCTGCCCTCGAGCAGACTGACGCGGCTTCGCTCCGCCGCCGCGAATCCACGGGCGGTCATCAAGGTGACCAGTAAGACCACGAGACCGACCAGGGCGAGCGGGATCAGCCCGACGCCGAGCCAGAAGCCGGTGACCATGAGGGTGAAGGACGCGATGGCGATCGGCAGACCGGGCAGCAGGTACAGCAGGTCGCTGCCTGCCTGGCGCCAGCCGGCCCGTGGCCGCGGCGGGCGAGACGCCCGATCGGGTCCGTGCGAGGCCTGGGGGGTGGCACCTGGGGTGCCAGGGGAGTAACCGTAGCCGGCTCCTGCGGGGTCTGTGGACCCATACATCGTGTTCACACTCCTACCTTCTCGCGTTCCGGCTGGCCTTGCGAGCCGGTCAACTGGTGAATAGTTGGTGGGGCTACCCCCACTCCGGGCCCGACGCGGGCTGGGGCCGCGACTGGGCGAGGGCGTGGAACCGCAGGCCGTGCGGTAGGCCGCGATTTCCGGTTGATCAAGAGCAGACCGACCCCGGTGACGACGCCCAGGCTCGCGCCTACCGGTCCGAGCGGGTGCGTAGCGAGTGCTGGGGAGAATCCGTTCACCGCGAACATCAGTAAGCCCAGTCCTATGAGTACGGTCGCGACGCCGACCGGCCAGCTGTGCCGGGGCGGTACCGTTCGCACCGAGCGTTCAACGCGAGAACACAGCCGGACGAATACGGCCAACACGAATGACAGGCTCACCAGCCATAGCGGCATGACCTGCCGCCATTCGGCGCTCAACAGCGCGGGCGTCGCCCATCCGAATCCGACGACGCTGACGCCGCCGACGACGATCAGCGCGGGCATGTGCCAGACGTAGATGGTCATCAGGCGGGCGGAGAGCCAATCGATCCCACGAGCTACCGGCGGGTAGGCTGCCCACCTCTCGAGCGCCGGCCGTAGGGCCAGGGCCAGACCAAGCTGCAGCGCGGTAACGGTCAGCAGTGCGAATGTAGGCGGGTTCATGTTGGACACCGGCTCGCCGGGCATTCCGATCATGCTGCCCGGGTATGGCCCGGCGGCTACCGCGAGCGTGGTTGCGAACAGACCGAGCCCGGCGACGACGAGCGCCCTCCAGCCGCTCATCCAGCGCAGCCTTCCCGAGGAGTAGGCGATGCCCAGCTGGTAGCAGGCGATCCAGACGAACGCGACATTGGCGTAGCCAACGATGCCGGTACCGCCGGCGAACCCGAAGCGGACGACGTCGACCAGTAGCGCACCAACGGCCAACAGCACGATCTCAGCTCCGCGGAGCCTCTGGTGCAGCTGTAACAGCGTGGGTGTCAAGGCGGTGATCAGCACATAGAGCGCCAGGAACCACAGCAGACGGCCGGCCAGCGCGGAGCCGGTCTCCACTGGATCCGCGGGTACACCGAGTGCCAGCAGCAGATGCGGAAGTGGCAGCCAGAGCGCTATCAGCGGCACGACGGGAGCCACAAGTCGTAGCAGCCGTCCGTCCAGCCAGCCATGGCAGAGGCCGATCGGTCGCGAGCGCGACCCGAAACCGGGCCGGCGGATCAGGCTGTAGGCGGCTGCCGCACCGCCGGCGAAGAACACCAGCGGCATCACCTGGCTCAGCCATGTGACGGCCCACGCTCCTGGAGTGGCCAGCGCGTTGCCCGTAGTGAGCACCCCGTCGTCGTAGGCGATAGCCGGCATCAGCCAATGCTGGGCGACCACGAGCACGATCGCGGTCACCCGCAAGACATCGACGAACGGGTCACGACGCCGGTCCGGTCCGGGCGACGGGCGGCCTGTGCCGGGACTCGGATGGCTGGCTTCCAGTGGTTTGAGCATGGATCCAAGCCTTGTGAACTGCGGCGTCATGCACATCGGTGCCAGCTGGCGTCCTCGAAGTACGGCCTCCTGGCGGCGCCTGGGTGGGGCTGGCCCTACCTGCCGTAGGATCTAGATGCCAGGGACCGGGCTTCCCGGCTCTGTCAAAGGAGTCCAGCACTGCGATGCACCTGGGCGCTGAACACCAGGATCTCTTCTAGAGGAGCGCTAGCCGTATGCCCTCGATCAGCCGCGACGAGGTCGCGCATCTTGCGCGCCTGGCTCGCCTCGATCTTCAGCCCGACGAGCTCGATCACCTCGCCGGCCAGCTCGATCAGATCATCGGCGCGGTGGCGCAGGTGAACGAGGTCGCGGCCGACGACATCCCGCCCACCTCGCATGCGCTTCCGGTCACCAACGTGTTCCGCGCCGACGAGCCGCGGCCCAGTTTGACCGCTGAGCAGGCGCTGTCCGGCGCACCTGAAGCGGAGGACGGCCGGTTCCGGGTGCCCCAGATCTTGGGAGAAGAACAGTGACGGAGGACCTGACCAGGCGAACGGCTGCTCAGTTGGCCGACGCGGTTGCGACGGGTGAGGTCAGCGCGGTCGAGGTCACGCAGGCGCACCTCGACCGGATCGCCACGGTGGACGCGGTGGGAGACGGCCGGCCGGGTGTGCACGCGTTCTTGCATGTCGATGCCGAGGGCGCGCTGGCCGCGGCGGCGGATGTCGACTCGCGCCGAGCCGCCGGTGAGCAGCTGGGCCCGCTGGCCGGCGTGCCGCTGGCGCTGAAAGACGTCATCACTACCTCAGACATGCCGACCACCGCGGGCTCGCGCATTCTGGAAGGGTGGCGTCCACCGTACGACGCGACTATCACCCGCAAGATGCGTGCGGCCGGGCTCGTCATCCTGGGCAAGACCAACATGGACGAGTTCGCGATGGGATCCTCGACGGAGAACTCGGCGTTCGGGCCCACCCGCAACCCGTGGGATCTCAGCCGGATTCCGGGCGGCTCCGGCGGCGGATCATCGGCGGCGCTGGCGTCGTTCCAAGCCCCGCTCGCCATTGGCACCGACACCGGTGGTTCCATCCGGCAACCCGCGTCTGTCACCGGCACGGTCGGCGTGAAGCCCACCTACGGTGCCGTGAGCAGGTACGGGCTGATCGCCTGCGCTTCGAGTCTGGACCAGGCCGGTCCTTGTGCCCGGACGGTTCTCGATACCGCGTTGCTTCATGGCGTCATCGCCGGTCATGATCCGCTTGACTCGACGAGCATCGACCAGCCGGTACCCGATGTCGTCGCCGCGGCGCGGCGTGGTGCCGACGGCGACCTCTCCGGCCTGCGGGTCGGCGTCGTGCGTGAGCTGGGCGGCGAGGGCTACCAGCCCGGCGTCGAGGCCCGGTTCACCGAGGCTGTCGAACTGCTCGGCAAACTCGGAGCCGAGGTTGTCGAGGTCTCGTGCCCCAACTTCAAGTACGCGCTGCCGGCGTACTACCTGATCCTGCCGAGCGAAGTCTCGTCCAACCTGGCCAGGTTCGATGCCATGCGTTACGGGCTGCGCGAGGGGGACGACGGCATGCGCAGCGCCGAGGAGGTCATGAACCTGACCCGGGGGGCCGGGTTCGGTGCTGAGGCGAAGCGGCGGATCATGCTCGGCACATATGCGCTCTCATCAGGCTATTACGACGCCTACTATGGTCAGGCGCAGAAGGTGCGCACATTGATCGCACGCGACTTCGAGGCGGCATTCGGCCAGGTCGACGTGCTGGTCTCGCCGACGACGCCCACAACGGCGTTCCCGATCGGCGAGAAGGTGGACGACCCCCTGGCCATGTACAAGAACGACTTGTGCACCATCCCGAGCAACATGGCCGGCAACGCCTCGGCATCGTTCCCGTGCGGACTGGCCGAGGAAGACGGGTTGCCAGTCGGCTTGCACGTGATGGCGCCGGTGATGAGCGATGACCGCCTGTACCGAGTCGGGGCGGCCGTCGAGCAGGCGCTTGTCTCGCAGTGGGGTGGGTACTTGCTGGACAAGGCACCCGCCATGGGCGCGTCGTGAAGAACACAGCGGCTTGCCGAGTGTGCGCGTCGGCGTTCTCTCAGCAGGACGTAGGGTCGGGGCCGGGAAGAACACGCGGAGCGTACGTGAGGTGAAGCTGTTATGAACATCAAGCACATCATCAAACTCACCAGCCAGGCGCTGGCCGCCGGCGGTGCGGTCCGAGCGTTCACGAAGGCCCGGCGAGAAGGTGACACGCTGAAGATGGTGGACGCGGGCTTGGCCGCTGCGTCGGTTGCCGTCGCTATCGCGGTTGTCGTACGCGAGGTACGTCAAGGCGAGGACCACTCCCGCATCGTTGAACTCGAGGACGCCTCCTGATGCCTGCTGTGACCACCGCACTGCCGAGTTTCGAGGCGGCGATCGCTCGGTTCGACCCGGTCATGGGCATGGAAGTGCATGTCGAGCTGGGCACCGTCACCAAGATGTTCTGTGGCTGTTCCACCGAGTTCGGGGGTGCGCCGAACACTCAAGTGTGCCCTACCTGCCTCGGACTACCCGGATCGTTGCCGGTGGTTAACCGGACGGCGGTGGAGTCGGCCATCCGGATCGGGCTGGCCCTCAACTGCGAGATCGCCGAGGCCTGCCGGTTCGCCCGGAAGAACTACTTCTATCCGGACATGCCGAAGAACTTCCAGATCTCGCAATACGACGAGCCCATCGCGTTCAACGGCTGGACCGATGTCACCGTCGACACCGATGACGGCCCACAGACCTTCAGGATCGGCATCGAACGCGCGCACATGGAGGAAGACACCGGCAAGTCGCTGCATGTCGGTGGATCTACCGGCCGGATTCACGGTGCGAGCCATTCCATGCTGGACTACAACCGCGCCGGTATCCCCCTGATCGAGATCGTCACCAAGCCGATCGAGGTCGATCCTGGACTGGCGCCCGCGGTCGCCAAGGCGTACGTCACTGAGTTACGCGAACTCATTCGTGCGTTGGGTGTATCCGAGGCGCGTATGGAGCTCGGTCAGATGCGCTGCGATGCGAACGTGTCGTTGAAGCCGAAGGGGGCCAGCGCGTTCGGTACCCGCACCGAGACGAAGAACGTGAACTCGCTTCGGTCGGTCGAACGGGCTGTCACCTACGAGATCCGCCGCCAAGCGGCGGTGCTGGACGCCGGCACGGCCATCGTGCAGGAGACACGGCACTGGCACGAGGACACCGGCGAGACCACTGCCGGGCGGGTCAAGGAAGAAGCCGAAGACTACCGGTACTTCCCCGAGCCCGACCTGGTGCCGGTGGCACCGTCGCGAGAATGGGTCGATCAACTACGCCAGACACTTCCCGAGCCGCCCGCGGCCCGTCGGGCGCGGCTACAGGCCGAGTGGGGCTTCACTGACTTGGAGATGCGCGATGTTGTCAATGCCGGTGCCGTCGCTCTGGTCGAGGAGACGATAGCCGCCGGGTCCGACGCCGCGGGTGCCAAGAAATGGTGGCTGGGTGAGATCGCCCGGACTGCCAATGAGCGCGGCACCGGGCTGGACAACGCCGGCATCACGCCGGCTGCTGTGGCCAGGGTGCAAGCGTTGATCGGCGAAGGCACGCTGAACGACAAACTGGCCCGCCAGGTGGTGGAAGGTGTGCTCGCCGGTGAAGGCTCCCCGGACGAGGTCGTCGCTTCGCGCGGGCTGGCCCTCATGTCCGACGACGCCGCGCTCGGCGCTGCCGTCAACGATGCCATCGCCGCTATGCCGGATGTTGCCGACAAGATCCGCGGCGGCAACATGGGCGCGGTTGGTGCGTTGATCGGCGCGGTCATGAAGTCCACTGGAGGACAAGCCGACGCCAAGCGGGCGCGGGAGCTGATCATGGAGCGGCTCGGCGGCTGACACGCTGACCCAACTCATCTCTTCGGAGGCCGGTGCCCGTCGTCCTGCGGCGACAGTCGCCGGCCTCTCGTTTGCGCTCTGATGCCGGTCATGCCCGCGCGCACTCGCCCAGCCGCACCCGTTCCTAGCCGGTGCCAGAAGGGTGGTTGGGCGTGCTTTTTCGCTTCTGGTGCTCTATTCCCATTTAGGCAGGCATGAATTTAGGAGCCTGTATTCACTCGTAAAAGTTCTTATGTCCCGTTTATGTCTTGGCGCGTCGCGTGGAAATTAACTAACGAGAACGGGCAGTTTTTGACTCCCTTCACGCGTGAATGACAACTAGTGGAGATGTACTTGACAGTGCCGCATCGCTGCCCGACTCTTCTCTGTGGCGGCCGCACTGATGAAGCCGTCAAGTCTGAACTTCTCTAGAGGAGAAACGTGTGAACAGAGTCCTGCGTGGCCTCGCGGGCGGTGCGGCGGCGATCGCCGTCTCGCTGACCATGAGCGCCGCAGCAACAGCTATCAGCGCCGACGAGGCCGCTGAGCTCGTCGTGCCTACCACGACGGCACTAGATGATTCGGAATCTCACGTACTTCAAGACATCGAGCGGCTGGACGCTGCCGATGTCGCGGCTGGTCTGGGCCTTCTCGACGGACTGGACCTTCCGGACATCAATATCGGAAACGACCTCTGCCTGCTTCCGTGGTACTGGCCGGGTCCCTTCAACGTGCTGACCGAAGGCCAGACCGGACACTACGAGGCCTGTAACGGCACTGGAACCTCCAGTGGCGAGGGCATCAACATCCTGAACAACGCCTGTATCGCGCCATGGCTGTGGCAGGGTCCCGTCAACGGTGGAACCAGCGGCCAGGAGGCGTACTACGTTGTGTGCCACACCGACGTCGACTCGGCCGACGGCGGCATCAACATCCTGAACAACGCCTGTGTGCTGCCGTGGTTGTGGCAAGGCCCGATCAACGTCTTCACCGAGGGTCAGAATGCCCACTACGTGGCCTGCAACAGCGATGGCTCGGTCGTCGAGGTCGATGAAGACACGACGGCCGACGGCGAGATGTTGGAGGCCAAGGGCATCAACATCGGGAACAACCTGTGCGCCGCTCCTTGGTTGTGGCAGGGCCCGTTGAACCTGCTGACCAATGGCCAGGAGGCGTACTACGAGGCTTGCAACAACGACGGCACCCTGACAGCCCAAGGCGCGAACATCCTCAATGACGCCTGCGCGGCGCCGTGGTTGTGGCAGGGCCCGTTCAACGTGCTGACCGATGGGCAGCAGGCTTACTACGAGGCCTGCAATGGCACTGGAACATCCGGTAGCGGCGAGGGCATCAACATCCTGAACAACGCCTGCTTGCTGCCGTGGTTGTGGCAAGGCCCGGTCAACCTGCTGACCAGCGGTCAGGAGGCCTACTACTCTTCCTGCAACACAATGCAGGAAGAGGAGATCGACGTCGACGTGGATGCGGACGTGGATGCTGATGTTGACGCGGACGTGGATGCTGATGTTGATGCGGACGTTGATGCGGACGTTGATGCTGACGTGGATGCGGACGTGGATGCTGATGTTGACGCGGACGTTGATGCCGACGTTGATGCGGACGTGGATGCGGACGTTGATGCCGATGTTGATGCGGACGTTGATGCCGATGTGGATGCGGGCGTCGATGCGGACGTTGATGCGGACGTTGACGCGGGCGTCGATGCGGGCGTGGATGCTGATGTTGATGCGGACGTTGACGCGGACGCGGATGCGGGCGTGGATGCTAATGGCGACGAGCTGCCCGACACCGGTGCCGGCTCTGGCCAGCTGGTGATGCTGGCCGTGTTGCTGATGCTGGCTGGTGGCTTCGCGGCACTGGCCGTGAACCGCAAGGGTGCACTGCTGAAGAGCTGAGCTCCTGGCTGAACGACGCTGAGGTCCGCACCCGCCGTGGGTGCGGACCTCAGCTGTTTCGCGATGGGCTTCTGAGCACGCCGAGCGTCGAATGACATGCCGGGTCGCGCGACAGCCATGAACAGGGGATGCGCTCGGGCCACATCTCAGTGGTCATCATGCAACATGGGCATCCAGTGAGAAAGGTTCGCCCCCTGGGCCGATCCGGGAATACCAGATCTACAGCCCAGGGGGCGCTGCCGTGGAGAGTCAGTGTAATTCCTAACCTCCAAGCGTGAAGAATATCTTGGGGAGAATCTTGCACGCTTGTTGAAAGACTAACGAGCTTGGAATGGTTTGTCGACGACATTCGATGAACTTCACTGACGAGTCACTCTTTGTAAGAGTCGCAAGTGGGTGGATACATCGTAAATGTCAATATCTCGTCTACGTCTGCGTTCGTGGCTGCTGCCGACTGTGCACATTGCACGTCTCGGCGTCGGGACTGAGATCGGTGTCCATCGCGACGGGGCCGATTCGTCTGCTCGCGATCTCGGCACGCCGAGCCGGATAACGAATCGGCAACAGCGACTCAGGCGGATCTTGGGGTACTCGTATGGGTTTGCCGACCGATTCGTTCACATATGCCCACTACATCCATTCTGTGTTGTCCGAGTCCGTCCTAAATAGTGGCTATGTTCGAACTGGGTGTTGAGTGAGAAAAAAGAAATTTTCCCGGAATCTTTTTTGTCGATCTTCGGCATTCATAATGCCGACGGCCCCGCTGAACCGGTACCGTCTAGCCTCGGTGCTCGTTGGAGGATCATCTTGCTTGTCAATGATCTTGAGTCTACGAGTGATCATGTAAGTGAGTTACCAACAGTTCTCTTAGGGAGAAAAGGAATGACTGTAACGAATCCGCGGAGGAAGCGCGCGGCCAGGACATTCGTGTCCGTCGGCGTCGCGTCCGCATGCGCTGTTGGCGTGTCTTTGGTTCACGTCGCAGCCGCACCTCCTGACACCGAAGGGATGGGGAGCTTCAAAGCCGGTGCGGATGGCGGCTACCTGAACCTCGAGCTCAGCGCCGGAGGCGATCTCCCGGATCTTGGCGAGCTGCTGAGTGGCTCGGCCAAGATTGGGGCCGTACGTACGCAGGTGGACTCTGATGGCCTCGACCTTGGAGACGAGGTCTACAGCCACGCGTACGGCGCACTCGCGGAGATCGAGGGCTTGGGCGTTGGGCCGCTGGACATCTACGTGACCGAGCAGCAGGCGTTGCCTCAGATGGACGAGCCGGCGGAGAGCCCCGGTCTGGACGTTGATCTCGGTGGACTCGGCTCGGCGCGGGGTATCCATGGCCTCAGCAAGGCGAACTGGGACGATGAGTTCCTCGCTCCCGGTGTCGATGGAGAGCTCGCGTGGGTCGACGCTGTGGCCGGAGACCTTGAGCTCCTGGATCTGGGGGACATCTTGGGGGGAGGGATCCTGCCGATTCCGATTCCCGGTGACCTGCTGGACGGGAATCTGATCCAGGCCCAGGCTGCCCAGATGTACACCGAGGCGGGCACTGAGGTGAAGGAGGATGGCAGTCTGGCTGCCTACTCCGAGATCTCGGGTGAGTTCGCTGGCGTTGACCTTTTCGGTGGCGTCGACAACGGCGGTGTCTCGGTCGGCATCGTCCCGGGCAGCGGCGAGGACAACATCGCGAGGATGCGAGCCTACGCGAACGGTGAACCAGGCGGTGCGGCGATTGATGGCGGCGAGGTCGGCACCGAGCCGGAGTGGCCGCTGCTGGCACTGCTGGTTCCGTGTGACCTTGGTGTCCTCCCCGAGATTGGCGACGAGGGTCACTGCGGCATTGAGCTGGACGCCGGCATCTCGCAGACGATCAGCCTGCCGTCGGAGGACAACCCGGTTGTGGTTCTCACGGCTGCGTTCGCCGACATCATCGACCAGGAGGTCGCTGAGGACGGCACTTCGGCATGGTTCAGCTTCGGTGGCATTCTCCTGGACTTCACCGTCCAGATTCCGGGAACCTTCCCGCTGCCGGACACTGAACTGTTTAGCGGTCATGCCTCTTTCATGAGCTTCCCCGACGTCTACGCCGAGGTTCCGGAGGGTGGCATTTACCCGCCGGACGAGCAGGACGTCGATGCTGATGTTGACGCTGACGTGGATGCTGATGTTGATGCCGACGTGGACGCTGACGTGGATGCTGATGTTGATGCGGACGTGGATGCCGACGTGGATGCGGACGTTGATGCCGACGTGGATGCGGACGTGGACGCTGATGTTGATGCGGACGTGGATGCGGACGTTGACGCTGATGTTGATGCGGACGTGGATGCGGACGTTGACGCTGATGTTGATGCCGACGTGGACGCTGATGTCGATGCCGACGTTGACGCGGGCGTGGATGCTGATGTTGATGCGGACGTGGATGCCGACGTTGACGCGGATGCGGATGCGGATGCTGATGCTAATGGCGACGAGCTGCCCGACACCGGTGCCGGCTCTGGCCAGCTGGTGATGCTGGCCGTGCTGCTGATGCTGGCTGGTGGCTTCGCGGCACTGGCCGTGAACCGCAAGGGTGCACTGCTGAAGAGCTGAGCTCCTGGCTGAACGACGCTGAGGTCCGCACCCGCCGTGGGTGCGGACCTCAGCTGCTTTGTTCCGCGGGATACCCGGCAGAACGGGAATGGCGGCTGGCATCGCCGATCAACTGACGGCCGTGATCAGAAGGTGATCAGGACCCCGTAGGGTTGGCACGTTCTCGCACTTCCCGGCGGCTACATATGGTCGTGCGCCGCCGGGAGCCAACCCGCGCAATGAGGAGGTTCACCGTCGACATCTGGGCTTGGCTGTCGGATTACCGGCTGGACGAATCGCTCGCCTCGATGCCGGAGGAGCAGGTTCTGGCCGTCGCGGTGATCGCCATCGCGCTCGCCGTACACCGCGTCACCTGGAACGTCATCGGCTATCCGGTGACCATCGTGCACGAGATCGGGCACGCATTGGCCGCCGTCGTCGCTGGGTATCGCGTGCACGGCATCACCGTGAACGGCGACATGTCTGGCGCGACCAACTTCGCTGGCAAGGGGACGTTCCGTGTTCTGTGGGCCTTGTGGTGGGGGTACCCCGCGCCCGCGGTAGTTGGTGCGGGGCTGATGTGGGCGGTGTCGCAGGGGTGGGCGCGAGTCGCTCTGGCGGTGCTCGTCGTCGGGATGGCCTTGACATTTCTTTTCTCCCGGAGCTGGCACACCGTCGGCGTAGTGCTCGCCACCGGCATCGTGCTCGGCCTGGTGGCGTGGTTCGCGGATCCGTTGATTCAGAACGTCGTGGTTTTCGCCTTCGCCTGGCTGCTGATCGTCGGCGCGGTCCGCGCGTGGTGGGCGGTGACCCGCAGCCATCTCACCCGTCGCGGAATGTCGCGCTCGGACGCCTACATGATGGCCAGGCGAGTCCGCGGCCTTCCGGCAGCGTTCTGGCTCTTCACATTCGCCGTGGTGATTGCTGCGGCAGCGTGGTTCGGCGTCACGACAGTGTTGGATGTGCTCGACTGGCCAGCCTCATGACCGTTGATCGGCCGTTAGCCCTGCGTCTGCCCGTCTTGCCCGGCATACACGCCCCATGTGGACATCTCGCTGCGTAACTGGTCGAGGTCGCTGCTGAGCTGGCGGTAGCCGGCGTTCATTGGAAACGGTGTGGCGAGGCCCGCGCGCTTCGTACGGCGTTGCGGCGGACCAGTCGCTGCTCGCGGGCTGGTCCGCCGCGAAGGCTGATACCGGGTCTGGCCCCAGGCTAGGGCTGGTTCACCTCGACGGGGAACGAGAAGTTCCCGCTGACCACCTCGTCGACGACCTCGTGAACCGACTGCGTGACGGCGGTGCCGGGATTGTCGGCAGCCTCCTCGATCCGCAGGCTGGCTGCCACGGCATTGTTGGGCACGATGGTGCTCAGGCTGCGCAGGAGATCGTCGAAACTGGCGGCATCGTCCGACGAGCCGCCCGGTGCCTCCTCGTCCCAATCTTCCTGGCTGTGCCCTCCGGCGACGTCGACCCAACCGAAGGCGCCCGCGCTGTCCTCCGGGATATCCATGCTGAGTTCGATGGTGCGCGCTGTTCCGATGTTCTTGAACGGCGACAACTCGACACGCATCTCGAGTTCTGCGCCGGCGTCCACCTCGAAGGGCGTGTCAGACGATGGCGGCGCGAACGAACCGTCTGGCTGACGGACTTCGACCGATGACATCGTGTAGTGCGTGTACTCGCTGGAGAGTTCGCCGGTGAAATCCGCGCCCGTGATGGTCACATTCTCGAACTCGTTCTCCTGGATGGTCCATAGGTGCTCGAAGACGTCGTACGACGCTTCCTCAGCGATGTCGCCCTGGCTGGCGTACCGATTCTGTACATCGAGCGAGAACATCTCCCCGTCGGCTCTCGTGCCTTCGACGACCCAGCGCAGGTCTGCGGTGCCTGCCCCGATGCGGTCCAGGACGGTGTCGAAGCTGGCCCAGAGATGGAAGATCGCCATGTCCGGCAAGAAGCCAGGCATCGTGACATTGGTGGTACCGCTGCGGCTTGCGCCCTCGTCCGTCGTCACCGTTGCCGTGAGCGGAGTCGCCGACGGCGCCGGACCGATGTGGCCGAGAACGCCAGCCTGGCGATCCTGGGTGATAGTCCCGACGACGCCGTGTGGATTCGCCACTTTGAACGAACCGAATGTGTCATCTCGTTGCACGAACACCGCACTGGCTGGGTGCATGCCGAGCGACGACGCACCGGACCACAGGAAAGGATGGCCGAAGCCGAGCGCTTTGTCGTCGTCGCAGACCGAGGTGGCGGTACCGATCGCGGCCATCGTGACGTCGCCGTAGGAGACGGCCGCGGCGAGGTTGCCACCCGGGATGATGTCGGCGGGCGAGCCGGGCTCGTCTGAGCTGCCGGATCCGGCCGGGTAGGTGTGGACGTTCAGGGAGTGCTCGCCGAGACGTTCGGAGACGTCGTCCAGGCGGTGGCTGCTGATTCCAGAGGCCGCAAGCGGCAGCGTGAGCTGTCGCAGGCCGGCCGATGCTTGCGCCGGGGTCAGCCCGCCGGATGCGACCAAACGCTGCTGAAGCTCCGCGGGCACCTCGACGTGGGCCGGTTCAGCCTTGGGCAACGTCCCCTGCCTGCCCAGCAACCGTTCTAGATCGGTGGCTGGTGTGACCCCCGCGATGGGGGACGGAGCCGCGGAGAAGCCGTAGGCGATAGCGCCGATCAGGCGGCCGTCCGCGGCATAGACCGGGGAGCCGGACATTCCGGACCAGACACCACCGGCCCGTTCGATGGCGGGGGAGTCTGTCTCGACGATGATCATGTCAGCGTCCGGGCCAACACCGTTGTCGATGACACCGACGACGGTGGCCGTGAACTGCTCAGGCTCAGTGCCTCGTTCGACCGTGAGTCCGGTGGCCTCCATGCCTTCAGCCAGCTCCGCGACGGGGTAAGGGGCGGGGCAGGGGTCGAACGCCGCGGCCGGCTCCGGTCCGGCGGTCACCGGTGCGGTTCCCGCCGCGAGCAGTGTCATGATGGCGGTCACCCCGACGGCGGCTCCCGCGGTGGCGATCCGCCGCCGGGCATGAATTGGGCGGGTGGTGGTGCTCAATTGACGCTCCCTCATTTCAGGCGCCTGACCGCGCATGAACAGAGCGCATACCGAATAGTGAAATATCGGCTGAAGAGCGAACGGACAATGCAATTCGGGTCAGGCTGGCACGTCCCTTCGGACGCACTCACCGACATTCATACACGTTGTCAGTGGACTGAATCAGCGACTTTTCGAAGATCGTTCGATCCGCCGTGAGGGGCTCTGAGAGGGTTACGTCGATATGTCAGATGCGTCGCTTAGGGTACCCATTTTCCGAGGTCTGCTATTCAGAACGCGTCGGGATAGAGTCCTTCGGCGATCTGCTGGACGACGTTGACATTGCCGAGCGTGCCAGGGTAAGCGTCCGCACCGGAGATAGCGATCATTCGGCCTTCGGTCACCGCTGTCATGTCTGGAAAGGTCGACTCCAGGTAGTCGCGGGTCGATTGCTCGTGGCCGTCGTCGTTGACGGCGAAGACCAGCGCCTCGGGGTCGGCGTTGGCCAAGACCTCGGGGTTGATCTGTGCGGCGAAGAAGTCGGCGAACGCGTCGTCGTCGGGGCCGAAGACGTTGTCCCCGCCGGCCTTGCGAATGATGTCGTACTCGACTCCGGCGCCGATCGCGGTCAGTGTGTTGCCCTCGACGTAGACCTGGGCGACGCTCGGCCGTTCCAGCCCGTCGATGCGTGCGGCGACGTCGTCCAGGATTGCTTGAGCGTCCTCGATCATGCCTTGTGCGGCCTCCTCAACGCCGAAGATTGCCCCCATGTTCTCCAGGTCGGTGAAAAGATCTTCGACGACGGCTTCCATACGCCGGTCGAAGCAGCCACCTGTGGCGATGTAGGCGATCGTGTCAGCCTCTTCGAGTTGTTCGAGGCTGGCGAAGCCCTGCTCGGCCGTGAACTCGTAGCTGGTGGGGGCGTAGACGAAATCTGGCTCGGCGCCGAGCAGGATCTCGCGGGTCGGCGGTGCCTCATCACTGAGCACGGCAACGTCGGCTGCCTCGGCTTGGATGTCCTCGGGAAGGGGGGCGGTGCTGGTCTGAGCCTGACCGACGAGCCGGTCACCAAGGCCGAGACGGATCAACAGCTCGGTCTGCGATGGGCTGAGCCCGACGGCGGCGTTGGGGGCATCTTCGACCGTCAATTCACGTCCGCAGTTGGTGATGGTCATCGCAGTGCCGGTGGCATCCTCGTCGTCGTTGCCGTTTTCGACACTGTTCTCATCACCAGCGGTCGACGCGTCGTCGTTGCCGTCGCTCACACTTGAGCCACAACCGGCCGCGAGCAGCATGGCGGCGGCTACGGCGCCGCCGGCCAGGGCGGTTCGCCGGGTGGATCGTCGTCGGGTGGATCGGATCATGAGCTGAGGTTCCTCTCTGCTTGGGTACGTGGTGCATGGCCATTGGGCAACGCGTTGCCCGCGGGGGTGAAAGCGATCAGCAACCCGCCAGTGTCGGGATGGATCAACCGGCGTGAGCGGACCTTGAACACATCGCCGATGAGTTCGGTTGTCAGCACGTCCGCCGGGGCGCCGCTGGCGACGAGGCGTCCGTGGTCCATGACGGCGATGATGTCGCAATGCGCCACCGCCAGATTGAGATCGTGCAGGGCGGCGACGGTGGTCAGGCCGAGGCCACCGACCAGGCGCATCAGCTCCAGCTGAAACGAGATATCCAGGTGGTTGGTCGGTTCGTCGAGAACGAGCACCGGACTTGCCTGCACCATGGCCCGCGCCAGCAACACGCGCTGCTTCTCGCCGCCGGAGAGCGCGGCGAACGCCCGCTCGGTCAGGTGTGCGGCGCCGACGTCTCGCAGTGCCCGCTCGGCGAGGTCGAGGTCGTACGCGCTGTCGGCGCCGAAGCCGCGCTGATGTGGAATCCGGCCGAGCAGTACGACGTCGAGGACGTCCAGATCGAAGTCGGCGTTGGACTCCTGTGTCATGACGGCGATGTGCTGGGCAACCGTACGCAGGGGAGTGCGCCAGACATCGAGATCGCCGACGTGGACGGTGCCGCGTTCTGGCCGGACTACCCGGTAGAGGCTGCGCAGCAACGTGGATTTTCCGCTGCCGTTGGGGCCGACGAGCCCGGCGAACTGACCAGGTTCGACGGCGAAGGTGGCGTCGCGCACGATCTCGGTGCCGTCCAGGATGATCCCGACGTGGTCGAACCGGACCTTCATCGTTGCATCCCGGCCCGTGCCGCCCGGCCGCGCCGCATCAGCCAGAGGAAGAACGGTGCCCCGACCACCGCGGTGATGATGCCGATGGGAATCTCTGTCGGTTGCGCCACCGTGCGGGCGAGCAGATCGGCCAGCATGAGGAACAGTGCGCCGCCGAGGACCGTGACCGGGAGCATGCGGCGGTGGTCGGTGCCGACGATGATGCGCGCGATATGCGGAATCACCAGCCCCACGAAGCCGATGCCACCGCTGACCGCGACGACGGAGCCGGTCAGCAGCGCGGCTGCGATCATCAAGTAGGTACGAAGCCGGTTGACGTCGACGCCGAGCGCCGTGGCGGACTCGTCGCCGACGAGCAATGCGTTGAGGGCGCGTGGCCGGGTGAAGACGTAGAGGCTGACGATCGTCAGCGCGACGGCTGGGACGATCAGCTGGTGAAAGGTCGCTGCGGAGACCGACCCGAGCAGGAAGAAGAGCACACTGAACACGTTCTGCGCCTCGGTAGTCAGTGTGAGGTAGCTGGTGACAGCGCTGAGCAGTGATCCGAGGGCGACACCGGTGAGGATCATCCTGGTGGGCGCGAGCACGCCGTGTTGCCGGGCGAGGAGGTAAACGGCGATGGTGGTCACCAGCGCGCCGATGAACGCCGCGGTGCTGAGTGTCACCCCGGCGAGCGACGCCGAGCCGAGGGTGATGACCAGGACGGCGCCAACACCTGCGCCGGAGGAGACTCCGAGGATATAGGGCTCGGCGAGCGGGTTGCGGACGATGGCCTGCATGAGCGCGCCGGCCAGCGCGAGCCCGGCGCCGGTCAGCCCGGCTAGCAGCGTCCGAGGTAGGCGGAAGTCCCAGACCGCCTGGTCCTGCAGCCGGGTGAGGGAGCCGTCGCTCATCCAGCTCATGTCCGGGAGCAGGTGTCCGAGGACGACCTTGAAAGACTCGACGAAGGTGACATCCGTAGGCCCCGTGGCGCCCGAGAGGATGACGGTGGCGACGATGGCGACGATCAATACGGCGTTGATACCGGCCAGCGCAGTGGAGGAACGGCGGCGAAGAGCGGGTCGAGCCTGCTTGCGCTCGGGCTTGGCGGCATTCGGTGGGCTGACCGGCAAGGATGTGTCTCTCTGCGGGGGCTGACGGTGGGCGGGGCAGGCATGCTCACATGGTCATGCGACCACGATAATGACAACGGTTGTCGTTACGTTAGGCGAAAGGCGCGCATCGGTCAAAACCGTGATTGGTGCGTACGGTGTCTGTCATGTGGCCGGATGCCGCGTTCCTGCTGGTGGTGGTGCTCGCATGTGATCGACGTCGCGTCCTGCGCTGGGAAGAGTCGCTCTACTGGTGCGGTTGACGTGGACATGAAGGATTCGAACCGCAGCCGCGAGGTGGACGTCGTCGTCATCGGCGCCGGGCAAGCCGGCCTGTCGGCCGCCTACCACCTTCGCCGCCTCGGCTTCGAGCCCTACCACGGCTTCGTCGTCCTGGACTCCGGGGCCGGACCAGGTGGGGCGTGGCGGGAGCGCGCACGCAGCCTCACCATGCGGAAGGTGCACGGCATCTTCGACCTGCCGGGTGCGCGTCGTGAGGCCCGGCCCGCGGACGCGGTCCGCCCCGCGGCCGACGTCGTCGCCGAGTACTACGCGGATTATGAGCACCGTTTCGAGCTGCCGGTGCGCCGTCCGGTTGATGTGCGTGCGGTTCGATACAGCGAGGACTCCCGGCTGGTGGTGGAAACCGACGACGGCGCCTGGGCGTCCCGGGCCGTCGTGAACGCGACCGGCACGTGGACGCATCCGTACTGGCCGTACTACCCGGGCGTCGCGGAGTTCGGTGGACGGCAGCTGCACTCCGCGGACTATCGCGGCCCCGCCGAGTTCTCTGGGCAGCGCGTCGTTGTCGTGGGCGGTGGTCATTCGGCGACCCACATCCTGTCCGAGGTGGCCGACGTCGCCGCGTCGACCACCTGGCTGACCCGTCGCCCGCCCGTGTTCGAGGGCGTCGAGTTCACCGAGGACTTCGGCCGGCAGGTGATCGCCGCCGTGGATGCGCGGGTGCGTGCGGGCCTTCCTCCCCAGAGTGTGGTCAGCGTGACCGGTCTCGGCCACACGCCAGTGGTGCAGGAAGCCTTGGCCAAAGGAGTTCTGAACCGGTTGCCGATCTTCGACCGGATCGAGGCAGGTGGTGTCCGATGGAACGACGGCACCTTCGTCGCTGCCGACGTGATCATCTGGGCTACTGGATTCCGGGCAGCACTGGCGCACCTGGCACCGCTGGGACTGCGTGAGCCCGGGGGCGGGATCCGGATGGACGGGACCAGGGTGGCGTCCGAGCCTCGGCTGCACCTGGTCGGTTACGGCCCGTCCGCCAGCACGGTCGGCGCCAACCGTGCCGGCCGGGCCGCGGCGCTGGAGATCAGGGACTTGCTGAGTGTGGACGCCTCGCCCGCCGCGACTTCGATACCGTCAAGTTGGATTCGCGAGCGGGTGGGGCCTCTTCGGCGACATGGCGGTATTGAAGTCGGCCAGATCCCATTGGAGACGAGCTCGGGCCGGGATCGTCCCACTCCCGACGCTAATCGTGTACATCCTGTTGGATCGAGGGTCCCTCGGGGTTAGGTGACCCGATCACCGGGAGACCGCGCGCTGGGCCAGTGCGAGCCCGCCGAGGATACCGGCTTGGTCCCCCAGGCCCGGCGGCACGATGTAGCTGTCGATGTCCGTGGTCGCCGCCGGCGCATCTATATAGCCGTTGACGATGCTCACGGCGTCCTTGCGTAACGCCGGTAGGAGACCTGGCAGTTTGGTGACGCCGCCGCCGAAGACGATCCGTTCGGGGGAGAGCAGATACATGAGCATCGTGGCTAGTTGCGCGAGATACCACGACTCCATGGCCACGGCCTGGTCGCGGAGCGGGCCGAGGTCGGCCGGGCGGCGCTGCCATCGTGCTTGGAGTGCTGGCCCGGCGGCGAGCCCTTCCAGGCAGTCGCCGTGATACGGGCAGACTCCTTCGAACGTGTCCTCCGGGTGTCGGCGCACCAGCACATGGCCCACTTCCGGATGCAGCAGGCCGTGCAAGAGCTGGCGGTTCACCAGCGCGCCGGCGCCGATCCCGGTGCCCACAGTGACATAGACGACCGGATCAAGGCCTTGGCCAGCTCCCCATCGGCTCTCCGCCAGAGCGGCGCCGTTGACGTCCGTGTCGAAGCCCACGGGCACGCCGAGGGCCTGGCGGAACGTACCGACGACGTCGGTACCGCCCCAGCCGGGCTTCGGAGTTGAGGTGATGTGTCCGAAAGTGGGGGAGTCGGTGCGCAGGTCGACGGGGCCGAAACAGGCGACCCCAAGAGCGGACACGGATTGCCCGGCCAGTTCTTCTTGCTCTCGTACGAACGCGATGGCTTGCGCCAGCGTCTCATCCGGCGTCGTAGTGGGGAAGGACGTGACGGCACGGAGGTCGTGCGGGCCGGTGCCCACCGCACATACGAACTTCGTGCCACCGGCCTCGATGCTGGCCATCAGGGGGGTCATGGGGTTACCTCGCCGGATCCTCGGGGAATGAGTTGGGTGCTGAGTTCAATGGTGCGGGCCGGGCCGTCGTCGCCGGAGATCCGCCGGAAGAGGAGGTCGGCCGCGGTGCGACCGATGGCGGCGGCGTCCTGCTTGACCACGGTGATAGCGGGGTGCAGGAGATCGGCGAGCTCGAAATCGTCGAACCCGACCAAGGCCGGTCGTTCGGTACGAGTGGCAAGCTCCCGCAGGGCAGCGACGGTGGCACGGTTGTTTCCGGTGAACAGCGCGGAGACCGGCTCCGGTCCGGCGAAGAAACGGTCGAACGACATCCGGACGAAGCCCTGCTCCGGGCGGCCCATGGCCACGAGTGACTCGTCGAACGGGAGACCGGCCGCGGCCAGCGCCTCTTGGTAGCCCCGCAACCGCTGGGCGGCGGTGAAGATCTCTGGAGTGTCCCCGAGGAAGCCGATACGGCGATGGCCTTGGCTGAGCAGGTGTGCGATTCCGGCTCGCACGCCTCCAGCATTGTCAGCGAGTACCGCGTCGGCGTCGATGTTCTGGGCAGGCCGGTCGACGAACACGACGACGACGCCGGCCTGGAGCTCCGGCTCGAGATATCGGTGGTCCTGGCTGGCCGGGGCTATCACGAGCCCATCCACACGGCGGGCGCAGAATGCCTGCGCCAGCTCCCGCTCTTGTGCTGGGTCTGCCTCCGAGGAGCCGGTGAACACGAGAAAGCCCTTGGCGCGGGCAACCTGCTCTACCGCCCGGGTCAGCATGGAGTAGAAGGGGTCGGCCATATCTTCCAGCACCATGCCGATGCAGGCCGTGCTGCCCTGGCGCAGCCACCTGGCGCCCTCGTGCCGCCGGAAACCGAGCTTGGTGATCGCGGCGTGGACCTTTCTCGCCGTTTCCGGCCTGACCCGGGGTTCGCCGTTGACGACACGAGACACGGTTTTCAGGCCGACACCGGCCGTCCGCGCGACGTCGTTCATGGTGGGCCGGTTGCCGGATCGCCTGCCGGCTCGGATCTGCTCGGGCACCCAGGCCACCCCCATGGCTCGCTCGATGGTCATATTCCGCCCGACTGGCGGGTGGCCCCTCGGGCCGGAGCGTTGGGTCGCCGGTGACCGCGGGGACAACGTTATCATCGTCCTACGCCGCAACAGCATCGATCTTCGGGCGACTCGAAACGGCGGGGTGTCGGCTCAGGGCTCAGCATCAGTGCGCGGCGCCGGATCGAGGCAGGGCGCCGCGCGGCAGGTTCTCGGAATGGCCGGCTCAGGCCTGTGTTCGGGTTGCCTCGTAGCACGTGACGCACAGGACTTCGTCCTCGCCGTAGCGGGTGACCCGGCCTGTGACGTAACCGACCTGTCGCCGGGCACTCTCGGCGTCATGGTACGAGCTGTACTGATGGTCTGTGAGTCGGCGTTGGCATTCGTTGCAGTGGATCACTAACACAGCGCCTCCTGCTGGTCCGTAGCCGGACGGGTCTAGTTATTTTCTGTGACCGGCGCACCGGTTCCAAGACGTGGGACTCATATCGTCACCTACTTGTGTTTCTCGACGCGCTCGATGGGCTCGGGATAAGCCCGATGTGGCTGGTTGCGAAGCCGCCCCCAACCCTCGTGGCGAGGGTGGGGGCGGGCCTCCTGGCGGCGTTGGTGGGAATGGGCTCCGCCGCCTGGCATCGCGAGCTCAAATGGAACGAGCGCTTTGAATAGTTTGCCCAATATGAAACAGACATGTCAATGGCTGCAACGCGTCGGTCACTGAATGAGTAGAAGGCTGGTTGGTAGCTGATGAGGAGCGGCGGCCTTGCGGGATCACGATTGAGCCGCCGCTCGCGACAATGCACTACGCGCGCATCTTGCGCGCCGCAGACATCATGGCCATCGAGCAGAGCACAATAATCGCGCCTGCGATCACATTGCTCACGATGGCCGCGTTCTCAGGCGTGCCGCCGTCGACCACCCACGGTGAGACGATGACCCAAACGCCGATGAGTGGTGCGACCCAGGCGATGCCGTGTGTGTGGCCGTAGACCGCAGCGAATCCGATACCGAGGACCGCGACCGCTAGACCTGCGAACAGGTTGCTCGCGGTCATACTGGCGTGATCGGTGAAGCCGATCACCCAAGCTGACATCGCCACGTACAAACCGGACAGGAACACGAGACCGTCTGCCGACTGTGCCATTCGCGTGTCAGCAATTTGGTCGTACCTGCGCCGCATCGTCGCGACGTCTGGATGTTGATCGATGTTGGGAGTCGGCGCGCTCATGACCCCCACCTCCTTAGAGGACACGAGTCGATCCCGCATCTCAATAATGCGCCTGAGCACCGCTTTTTGGAAGGAACCGCAACGAACATGTAGTGATTCGGATCGCAGCGGCGGTGGTGTCTGCGGGGTATGGTCGACCGGCTATTCCGTGGTGACTGTGACGTCTCCGCTGTTGGAGAAGGCGCGCACTTTGTGTATCGATGTGTGGCTGACGTCCGCATTGACGCTGACTTCTCCAGTCCGGCTGCTTGCCTCGACGTCGTAGCGCTGGTCGGCGGGCAGTGTGACGGTCACCTGGGCGGCGCTGGACTCCGCGTCCAGCGACCGCGGGGCCGTGATGGCGTGGACATCGACTGCTCCCGCCTTGGATGAGACGCGCGCGTCGTGAGCCCCTAGTCGCGTGACCCGGATATTCCCCGCGGTGGTGTGTGCGCGCAGCGGGCCGATCTGGTCGATGACGTCGATCTCGCCGGCGTTGACCTCGAGGTTTGTATCGCCGGTCAGGTTGGCGGCGTCGATCGATCCAGCGTCGCTCTGGACGCGGACGGCGACGCCGTCGGGCACCCTGACCGTCATGTTGGTGCGGCAACCGAACGCGGGGACGAAGCTGTTGCCGCGGCAGTCACCCTCGATCCGCAACGTCTCGCCACTGACTGCATGTTCGATCCGGGCCGCTCGGATCCAGCCGTCTTCGGTGCGGCTCTCGAACCACACATGAGAGTCGTCACCACGGATGATCTCCACGTCGCCAGCGGCGACGTTCACCTCGACGACGGTGACAGCGTCCTCGACCGTGACCGCAGTCGTGTCGGCAGAGCGGGTGAACCACGAAAACACACCCACCGCCGTGACCACCACGACAAACAGCGCGACCATGCGCCACCGGCGCCGGGTGCCGCCCACTCCAGCCTGGTGGCGATCGCCGCCACCCGGTCGGTGCTGGACACTCAGGTCCGGATGGAGGGTGCGGTCAGTTGTCATACCGACGACAGTAGCCGCGTTGCCGGCCGCACAGGTCCACCTGAATGAGGATCGATCCCCGAGGTTGTCGACAGGGAGATCCCTCACACGAGGTGTGGTGTCGTTCATGGTGTCCCTGAGGTTCGCGGGTCCGGTCACGTCCTGAGCGGCCGTGCGAGTCAGGGAGCCCGACACGTGAACCCGGCGTCGTACGCGCCCGGGCGACCTCTATGGTGGATCGGACGATTCGGATGCGTAACGGTGCGCATTCATCAAAGCTGCCGAAGCGACCCCTCAGTGGTCTGTTCGTGCGCCTGGTCGACGCGGCGTCTTGTTAAGGAGTGAGCAGTGACATCGGACTCGAGCCAAGTACTTGAAGGCATCGGAGTCAGCGCCGGTGTAGTGGTTGGTCCGGTGATCCGGATGGCCGATCCGGTCCGGCCGCCGGCCGAGGAGCCTGCGCCGGATGACGTGGACGCCGCTGCGCGAGAGATCAGCGCGGCCCTCGAACTCGTCGCTGCTGAACTGGAACGTCGCGCCAGCCAGGCCGGGGCCGACGCCGCGGCCATCCTCACCGCTACGGCCATGATGGCGCGCGACCCTTCCCTTCAGTCTGGGGCGCAGAAGCGGCTTGGTGAAGGGGCGGGTCCCGCCACAGCGCTCGACGGCGCCGTGGAGGAAGTGTGCAAGTCACTCGAAGCCGTTGGCGGGTACCTCGCCGAACGCGTCACCGACCTGCGCGACGTACGCGATCGGGTGGTGGCACATCTGCTCGGCGCTCCGCAGCCGGGGATCCCGGTGGTGGACGTGCCGTCTGTGCTCGTGGCCCACGACCTTGCGCCGGCCGACACCGCCGGGCTGTCGCCCGACGACATCCTCGCCATCGTGACCGAGGCAGGTGGCCCCACCAGCCACACCGCCATTCTCGCCGCGCAGATGGGCCTGCCCGCCGTCGTGGGTGTGGGGCCGGAGCGAGCGGCTCTGTACGACGGCGTCGTCGTCGCTGTCGACGGTGCGTCGGGTCAGATTCTCATTTCGCCGGATGAGGCGACACAGGCGGACTGGCTGCGCCGTGCCGACGAACGGCACCAGCAGCTTTCCCGTTTCAGCGGGCCGGGCCGCACCAAAGACGGTGTTCCGGTGGCGCTGCTGGCAAACATCGGCACCCCCGACGACGCGGAGAAAGCCGCGGTCCAGGACGTCGAGGGGGTCGGGCTGTTCCGCACCGAGTTCCTCTATCTCGACCGGCCTTCCGCGCCCACGGTGGAGGAGCAGACCAGCACCTACGTGTCGGTGCTGCGCCCATTCGGGTCGCGTCGCGTAGTGGTGCGGACCCTCGACGCCGGCGCCGACAAACCTCTTCAGTTCGCGCCCTCAGGCGAGGAAGAGAACCCGGCGCTGGGCGTGCGGGGTCTCCGGCTGGCCCAGCGCACCGAGACTCTGCTGACCGACCAGCTCACGGCACTGGCAGCCGCGGCCGCTCAATGTGACGCCGATGTTTGGGTGATGGCGCCGATGGTGGCCACGCCTGAGGATGCCCGTTGGTTCGCCGCACGTGCCCGGGCCGCGGGGCTGCCGAAGGTGGGGGTGATGGTTGAAGTTCCGTCCGCGGCATTGCGGTCAACCCAGGTGCTCGCCGACGTCGACTTCGCCAGCATCGGAACGAACGACTTGACCCAGTACGCGCTCGCGGCCGACCGGATGCTCGGCGAACTGGCTGGGCTGCTTGATCCCTGGCAACCGGCGGTTCTGGATCTCATCGCGTCCACCACACGAGGCGCGGGGGAATCCGTGTCTGTGGGGGTATGCGGAGAGGCAGCCGGCGACCCGCTGCTGGCATTGGTGCTGGTCGGGATGGGAATCACCAGCCTGTCCATGGCGCCGGGCAAAGTTGCCGCGGTGCGGGCCGCGCTGGCGATGCATGACCACGCTCGGTGTGTCGAAATGGCGGTGGCAGCACGGGCGGCAGAAGATCCGCGGGCTGCCCGGGCCGCCGTCGTAGATCTGCTGGCCGAGGAAGCGGGCACCCTGGCCTGAAGCCACCTGGCCTGCGAGCGGGCTATTGCGGGCACGGATTCACGGTGAGTGTGCGCGTCTCACTGGTGGCGACATTGCCACGGGTGTCGACGGCCATGATGCTCCAACTCACCGGCCCGGGAGAGTCGAACGGGCCCAGCTGCGCGTGCCATGCGCCCGCGCGCTCGGCCATCCCTACGGCGCCGGACCCGCCGGCGCCGCTCCAGGAGAGTTCGACCCCGGAGATACCGGACTCGTCGGATGCCCGGGCACGGACCTGCGCCGAGTCCGGAGAACACAGGCTGATGCCGACCTCCGCCGGATCAGCGGACAGCTCTTCGATGACCGGGGGCCGCTCCACAGCGACGATCACCTCGACCGCCGCGTCGCCGACCGCCGAGCTCACCTGGACCGTAGCTCGATGGTCGCCCTCCGGCAGTGCTGATCGGTCGGCGCTGACCCTCAGCTCGCGGCTGGCGTCCGGGCCCAATTCGCTGTTGACATGGTCGACGGTCAACCACGCCGAGTCCGACGTGACCTGATACGTCAGTGCTGATTCGCCCGTGTTGCGCAGGCCGACGCTGCCGTCGCCTTGTTGCGAGCCGAGTTGGAGCACCGACGCCGACACGGACAGTTCGCCGGGGCCGGGCTGGTTGGCTTGCGGCGGGGTCTGCTCCAGGGAGCCATCGCCGTTGGCTTCATCACTCGATTCATCCTGGCCATCAGCGGGTTGTTGGTTGTCGACGGCATTCGTGGCGGGCGGATCCGGTGTTGCTTCGGCATCGGTGTGCGCGGCGCCCGGAGCGGTGGGCAGCTCGCTCGGCGTTGGCGAGAGGTGAGGTGGGGTATCCGTCATGGCGGCGGTTGGAGCGGCGCCGTCGTCTTCGGATCCGGCCAGCACGATGCCGGCCAGAATTCCGCCGGCGACGAGGGCCGTGGCCGCAGAGACCAGGACGGCTGCCCGGCCCGGCCGTAGCCAACCCGGGCGCGAGCCGTGGGCGCTGGACCTGTCGCCCGACGGCGGAGGAGCTGAGCCGTTGTGACCCGGGTGGCCGTCAGTGTGGTCGTCGTCCTCGCGAGTGGTAGGCGCGCCGAACGCGGCTAGAACGACGTCGCGCACCTCGGCCGGGGCCAGCATGATCGGCACGGTGGACAACAGCGCCATGGGGCTGGCGGCGGTGCGCCGCCGTTCCCCGCAGATGTCGCATCCGTCGACATGACGAGCGACCCGCTTGCGGATGAGAGCCGAGTAACGCCCGTCCCAGTCGACGAGGACCGAGTCCAATACGGTGCATTCCGCGCGGCCGAGCCGGGCTACCAGCAGAGCTCCCAATGAACGCTCGACCTGATCACGTAGCCGTCCGAGCAGTACATAGACATGACTGGTGCTCACCCCGGCGGCGTCGGCCAGTTCCGCACCCTCGAGGCCCTGGCGCACATGGAGGTCGAGCAGTACCCGATCTCGTTCGCCCAGTCCCGCGGCCGCATCCCAAACCAGCTGGCGCAGCTCGTTCTCTCCGGCACGCGTCTCGGGACCGCGAGCCGGATCGGGCACGTCGGGCATCGACTCGTCGGGAACTTGGCGCTGGCGCGACCGCAGCCGCGCCAGCGCCTCGTTACGGGCGATCGAGTACAGCCAGGAGCGCAACTTCCCCGGCTCCTTCAACTGCCCGAGCCGCTCGACGGCGCGGAGAAAAGTGTCTTGGGTGGCATCTGCCGCGTCGTCCCGGTTCCGCAGCATCGACCAGCAGAAATCGTGTATCCGGTCGGCGAAGCGGTCGTAGATGGCTGCGAACGCGTCTCGATCGCCGGCCCGCGCGCGGACAACCAGGTCGGCATCGGTCGGGATGGGAGCGGGCTGCTCCTCCATGGCCGGAAACCTACACCCATTCCGGCCATGTGGCACCGCCTAGCCAACCACGAGGTGTGCCGGCCCGGCCGTGTTCGCTGCCTTGGCCGGCGGAATCGGTTCGGGCGCTCATGATGCCTCCGCATACACGACGACGTTCTCCTGGTAGCCGCCGGCGGCGCGGTTGTACGGACCGCCGCACGTGATAAGCCTGAGGACAGGCTCGCTGGTGTCCATCCAGATGCGCTCGTACGGCAGGGCTTCCTTGTCGACCAGCTCCACCTCGGTGACGGTGAACGTATGCCGGGCGCCGTCCTCGTCGTCAACGTGGACCACGTCGCCCGCGGTCAGCGTGTTCAGCCCGAAGAAGACGTCCGGCCCGGCAACCGAATCCACGTGGCCAACCAGTACGGCCGCCCCCGGCTCGCCCGGCCTGGGACCGAGTTCGTACCACGCCCCGAGGCCTGGATCCGGGAGTTCCATGGCTCCGTCGTCCTGAAGGCCGACCGGGATGAGTGAGGTGTCGATGTTCGCCGCCGGTACCTGGACAGCGATCGGTTCGGCCGCATGGGGAGATGTCTCGTCCGCGCCGGCCGGCGTGCTGGTGGGAGTGGCCGTCGGCTGCTGCACCTGCGGGCGATCGACGGCGACGACGTCCGGCGATGACAGTCCGCTCTGGGAACCGCACGCGACCAGCAGGAGGCCGACGAGGCCGAGCAGCATGATGGCGAGGGCACCGCCCACCAGCCGGGTGGGCCGGTGGGCGGTGGCCTGGGAAGACTTGGTCCGGATCATTGCTGGTTCCGGATGCTTCGATACCCGAGTGTGCTCAGGCCGACCGCAGACAGGACACCACCGAGAGCCAGCCACAGGTAGTCACCGTCGGTGCCGCCTTCGCCGGCGTCGATCCTGGTGGGAACAGGCGTACGGTGCTCGGGGACGTCGTCGGTTCCGTCGTCGCCGCCGTTTTCGTCGTTCCCGCCGTCGTTGCCGCCGTCCTCGTTTCCGTCCTCGCCGTTCCCGTCTTCGCCGTTTCCGTCTTCGCCGCCGCCGTCCTCATCCCCACCGGGATTGCAGTTCACCTCGCATGGCTTGATGCCGTCGGGGCCCCAGTTCGGAGGGTTGACCGGACCGTCGTCGGGGAACGCCTGCTCGACGTCGATCTCCGGTGGCGGGCTGTCCGTCGTCGAGTGTTCGGCGACCAGCTCGGGTTCGAGTGCAGCCGAGGCTGAGGCCAGCGGGAACCCGACGACGAACAGCGAAACCGCTGCCGCCGAGGCTGCCAGGGACGCACCGCCATGGACGAACGACCGCAACCGGTTGGCTGGGGTGGGGCGAGTTGTGGTGGTCTGCATGATGGCTCCTTCGGTGTCTGGTGAGCTTGAACACCTGTAAGAGCCGTGGCCGCCCAGAACCTAACAACTTTTTCGGGTGAATCTTTGCGACCTGTGCGACCTTCGATACCAGGAACTGCACGCAAGCACCGGCTGAAGCGATTCACCTGTCGTTGTTGGTATCGAAGCCGGGCGTCACCGTCTATCCCGCCACCAGCCTGGCGGCAGCACGATTCCCGTGGGATGGGGCGACGGCCAGTCTGCCGGCTCGGGTTCCACCGGCCCGACGCCGGGCACATGCTTCCACCACCGGACCGGCTCGCTTCGCGGCGGGTTGTCGCGCAAGAGCTGGGCGAACCGCGAGATCAGCTCTCGTTGCCGGAATGCCGCGAGTGAGAAACCGTAGCGGGCGATGTCGAGACCGAGGCGGCGCAGGCGCCACTCACGCTCGTTCTGCTTGAAGACGATGCCCGCGGCGTCCGGACGGTTGTTGTATTTGGACGCGCCGTCTCCCTCAGACGCGGCGTGGTGGTATGGCCAGAGCCCGTCCACCCGGAACTCTGGCTGACCGTCGCCCACCCAGGCGTTCGACACCGGCGTCGGCAGACCGCCCACGATCGATGCGAATCGGCCAAGGGTCTCGATCGGGCTCTCCGACAGCGGATCGGCATATGTGGCCACCCACCGGGCTCTGGTGACACCGGGCCACCCGGACATGTGCTGGATGGCATCGGGCAGGTCACCGCCAGTGCGGACGGCCGCGTCGGCCACCACCAACGCCGCACCGACCGAGGCGGTCAACGCGATGGTGGCTGCCGTCCAAGCCCGGCTGACCAGCCGAGTGCGGATGAGCCTTTGTTGGTGATGTGACGGGATCTCGGCCGTATGAACGATGCCGTGCGCCCCTGTCTTTGATCCCCGACCGGCCTGTTTGGGCCTGACCGCGGTGGGTTTGGCTGGAGGCGGTCCCAAGGTCGGTAAACCCCAGACCGCCGCGGCCGACCAGCCGGTCAGGAAGGCATCAGGGCTGCACGAGAATAGGAACGCCCGGGCGGTGAGCTCGTGCAACGCCCAGTCGTCGAGCTCTCGCACGGTTTCGGCCGATGCGTAGACACCTTCTGCCAACCGGATGAGCAGCTGTGCTCTGGCCAGGCGGCTGAGATAGTCCGGCGAGATACCGACGGCCCGGGCAGTGCCGACGTCGATGAGGCCCTGGCACTGCCGGAGCAGCGTAACGATGCGCGAGGGCAGGCGGGTGTGACGGCGAGACATGATCGCAACTCTCATGTCCCGGAGCCCGTGCCGGAAGGGACACTGAGCCGATTGTGGATAGCCTTAGTCGGCGCGGCGGTGGGCCTGTGGACGGCGGCTGCGGGCGTGAGCCGGACCTTCGATACCAGGAACTGCACACAAGAGCCGGTTGAAGCGATTCACCGAGCGTTCTTGGTATCGAAGATGCGGCCCCTTACTCGCCGAGGGCGCCGTCGGCCAGCTCTCGGGCGATGTCGAGGTGACCGGCGTGCCGGGCGTACTCCTGGAGCACGTGGAACAGTGTCCAGATCAGCGTGGGGCACTCCTCGGCGGTCCGAAACCGCCCGCCGAGGCCTGCGCGATCCGACAACCCGGCGGACTCGACGATTCGCCTGGTGCGCTCACCGCCCGCGTGCAGCACCGCAACAAGCTGCTCCGCGGTTGCCTCCCGCGGCACCACCCAGCGGCCGTCGTCGTGATCGTCCCAGGGTCCGTCGACGTTCTCCGCGCTGAATCCCCAGCACAGCCAGCGTCGTTCCATGTGCACGAGATGGTTCACCAGTTCGAGCGGCGTCCATCCCGAGGGCAGCCGGCTGCTCCGCAGCTCGGCATCGGACAGCCCGTCGAGCTTGCGCTCGACCGCGAGCCGGTAGTAGTCGAGGTAGCCGAGGAGGAGTTCTTTAGGGTCAGTGAGGGTGTGCGGCGGCTCTGCGGCATTGTTCATGGTTCTGTCTACCAGCCGGCGACCGTCCGGTCGGCTCCAAGTTGTACTAAGCCTCGATCCACCGATGAGAGTGGTGGGGTGAGCGTGGCGTAACGCGAGGATGCCCTTACGGGCTGGGAGTCTGGGACTTGCGACGGTTCCACACACCTCAACCCGGAAGGGCACCTCTGGG
>NZ_WLZY01000007.1:0-100923 GCF_010122465.1 Phytoactinopolyspora mesophila
TCGTAAACGAATCCATTCAGGGATCGACTACAAGACTCCGCAAGAAGTCCGCAACGAATACCTGAATCGGCAGCTCGCAGCGTAACCGTCCGCAAATGGAGCGGTCCGGAAAGCTCCGGGCAGCCCAGCGGCCACCCATGAACTCACCCACGGATAGGTCAGAAGCCTCATTTAAGCGGCGCGGAAGATGGCGGCGAGGCGAGCTATACCGACCTCGATCTGTTCGGGACTGGCCACGGAGTAGCTCAGGCGCAACCCGTCGGTACGGCGCCGGTCCGCGTAGAACGCTTCTCCCGGCACATAGGCGACACCAGCCTCGATGGCGGCATGCGCCGTCGACGTCGTGTCGAACTCGTCCGGTCCGCTCACCCAGATGAACATCCCGCCATGCGGCCGCGTCCACCGAAACCCCGAGACCCCGGCCAGCTCGCGGTCCAGAGCCGCGAGCATGATGTCCCGACGGCTGCCATAGTGCTCGCAGACCTTGGCGATCTGCCCATCGAGAGAGCCGCCACGCGCGACCTCGAGCGCGAGCATCTGGGTGAATGTGGAGGTGTGCAGGTCGGCAGCCTGCTTGGCTCGGGTGACCGGCGCCAGGGCTTCCGGCGTGGCCGCGAGCCAGGCCAGCCTGAAACCGGGAACCATGGTCTTGGAGAACGTGCCCGCATGGATCACCACGTCCGGCGCCAGGTCCACGAGGTAGGGCAACGGGTCACCTTCGAAGCGCAGATCGCTGTACGGGCTGTCTTCCAGAATCGGCACCCCGTGGGCGCGGGCGAGGTCGACGATCGCGTGCCTGCGAGGCAGGCTCAACGTGGCGCCCGTGGGGTTGTCGAAATCGGGAATGACGTAGATCAGCTTGACGCCGGACTCCAGCGCCTCCGCCAGGGATTCCGGCACCATGCCGTCCTCGTCGATCTCCACAGCGCGAAACCGCACCTCGTACGCTTCGAAGGCGCGCAACGCCCCCGGATAGGTCGGTGCAGCCACCGCCACGACGTCACCCGGATCGAGATAACACTTGCCGACGAGGTCCAGGCCCTGCTGCGAGCCGGACACGATCTGCACGCCCTCGGGCCGCACGCCGGCGTAGCGAGACGCCACCCATGCACGCAGCTCAGGGTCACCCTCGGTGGTGCTGTACTGCAACGACACAGCACCGCGCTTACTCAAGATCCGTTCCGAGGCCTCCCGGATGGCCGCTACCGGAAACAGGTCGGGCGCAGGCAGGCCGCCGGCGAACGAGATGACCTCGCCTCGTTGGGTGAGCTTCAGGATTTCCCGGATGGCTGACGGCCGGAGCCGGCTGGTCCGGCTTGCCGCATGCTGAGACCACGCAATCATGAGACCAAGTGGACCACAGGACGCAACGGACAAGCAGGCCCGCCCTGGCGGCACCGAACCGATGCGACCAGCAGCGGCCGCCGGTTCTTACCTCTGGACCGAATCCGGGGCGCCGAACGATTCGAGGTCGCCACGATGCGGCAGACCTTCCCAGTCGCCGAGCGTGGTGCAGGCGAACGCACCTGCGGAAACGGCGGTATCCAGCCGCTTGTCCGCCGCCTCGCCGGCCATCCACTCGGCCAGGTACCCGGCCACGAATGCGTCGCCGGCACCGACGGTGTCCACGACGGGGACCGCCACCGCCGGGGTCTTGCGGATCTGGCCGTCGATGATCGAATAGGCACCCTCGGCACCTAGCTTGAGCACCACTTGGCCCGGACCGAGCCCGCTCACCGCATGGGCGAGTTCTTCGACAGACCCATCGGGCACGACAAGAGACGCCTCCTCCGGCCCGGCGAAGACCACGTGTGCGCGTTCCACCAGATGCGTCAGCGCCGCGCTCGCTTCTTCCCTGCTCCACAGGCTGGCGCGGTAGTTCAGGTCCAACGACACCAAGGTCTCGTGCTGCCGGGCAATATCCACCGCCTGTTGCACCGCAGACGCCGGTCCGGGACCGAGCGCGGGTGTGATGCCGGTGACGTGCAGCACGTCGGCCGCGGCAATCGCATCGGTGTCGATGTCGAACGCGGTGATGGCCGACGCCGCGCTGCCGGTGCGGTAATAGCGCACGTGGGTCCGCAGCGCATTCGGACGTTCCTTGATCATCAGGCCGGTGGGGCGGCTCGGGTCGACGCGAACGACGGTGTCAACACCTTCGGCTCGCAGCTCCCGTTGGATCAGTTCCCCGAATGCGTCGTCGCCCAGCCGGCTGATCCAGGTAGCCCGGCCGCCCAGCCGGCATACACCGATGGCGACATTGGTCTCCGCGCCGGCCACCGAGAGCCGCATGTCGCGGTTGCTGGCCAGTGCCCCCACCTGCGCCGCCGAGATCAGCGCCATGGTTTCGCCAAGCGTGACCAGCCCGCTCATGCGCTGCCCTGCCTGGCACGGCGGACCTCGCTGAGCGCCCGCTCGGCACGCTCGGCCAACGCGTCCAGGTCCCCGCCGGCCGCTGCGTCGCCCTGGAGCGGACCGCCCAGCCCCACGCCGATGGCCCCCGCACGGATCCAGTCACCGATGTGGTCGAGCGCCACGCCGCCGGTGGGCATGAGCCGCACGTCGGGAAATGGTCCTGCGACGTTCTTGAAGTACGACGGCCCGACCGCCGACGCCGGGAACACCTTGACCGCGCTGGCGCCCGCCCGCCACGCGGTGATGATCTCGGTAGGACTCAGCGCGCCCGGGTACACCGGCACGCCGGCCTCCGCACAGGTGCGGATCACGTCTAACTCGACGGACGGCGACACCACGAACCCCGCCCCGGCATCGAGCACGGCGCGGGCCTCGTCGGGGGTTGTGACAGTGCCCGCCCCGACGTCCACGGTCGAAGGCAGCTCCGCCCGAACCGACGCGATCGCATCGACGGCTCCCGGAGATGTCAAGGTGATCTCCAGGCAGCTGACTCCGGCATCGACAAGCACCCGGCATATCTCACCGAACCGGTCTGCGGAACTGGCCCGCAGGATGGCCATGACACCGGTCTCCTGCAGTTGTGGACTCGGCGCCAATCGGCGGAACGGGTCGGCCTTGTTCATGGCGGTATCTTCCCCTTTCGACTACCTCAGAGTAGACGCCCAACGCGTCGTTCTCATGCGCAGGCTCAGCGGAGTTCGCCTACCATGCGTGACGATCACGCGGTCCGGATCACCTGGTGTCCCGTCCGGCCTTGAACAGCTCGCGCAGCCAACGCAGCCGCTCATTCACCTGGAAGGTCTCACCGCCTTCGTGCTTGTTGAAGTTCCACACCCGGATCTCCTTGGGGCCGGCATAGTGGTTGTGAGAAGCGAAGACGGTCGACGGCGGGCACACCGGGTCCATCATGGCCACGCTGTACAGGGCGGGAGCCGTGCCGCGCGGCGCGAAGTTGATGCCGTCGAAGTAAGACAACGTGCGAAACACTTGCTCTTCGTGGTGGCGGTGGATCGACAGGTACGTGGTGATCTCGCCGTACGGCGCCCGGTCGGTGATCTCGGTGGCCCGCCGGTAGCCGGCGAGGAACGGGACGTCGATGCTGGCCCCGGCCAGCCCTGGAACCAGTGCCGCGACCGCCTGCGTGATCCCGCCGCCCTGACTGCTACCGGCGACGACGATCCGCTCGGCGTCCACGAGCCGATGCTGGGCGGCGGCCTCGACCGCTCGGACACCGTCTGTGAAGACCCGGCGGTAGTAGTAGTCGTCCGGATCGAGAACTCCCCGGGTCATGAAGCCCGGCGCCTGTGGGTTGGAACCGCCAACCGGGTCCGGAGTGTCACCGGGCGAGCCGGCCGAGCCTTGGCCGCGCGTGTCCATGACGAAGCTCGCGTAACCCGCCGCCGGCGCCGTCAGCCAGTCATGCGGCAAACCGCGTCCGCCGCCGTAGCCGATGTAGTTCACGACGGTAGGCAGGGGCTCCGTCGCCCCAGCCGGGACGAGGAGCCAGCCGGCGATCCGGTGACCGCCCCAGCCGGAGAACCGCACGTCATACACGTCGACCAGCGTCAATGCGGCGTCGTACGGGGTAAACTCCACGTCCAGCGGGAACGCTCGCGCCTCGGTCAGGGTCCTCGCCCAGAAGGCGTCGAAATCCGGCTGCTCGTCTCGTTCGGGACGATACTCACGCAACTCGGAAAGTGGTTTGTCGAACAACGGCACGGTCGGGCTCCTTCGGTCCGGGCGAGCGAAAGCTGCCTGCAGCCTATTCCGCCTGCGAAAGCAGGGCGCCGCCCGCCTCCTGGCATGAGCATCGATCCGCCTGGAATGAGCATCGATCCGCGGACGATCAACTGCCACGGGCTCGATGGTGCCCCTCCCGTCCCGGTGATCGTGAGCGGATTTCGGCTTCACAATCTAGACATTTCTCTCACCGCATCGGCTTGTCGCAGCGCGAATCCGCTCACGATCACCGAGATGGCGATCATCTTGCCCTGCAGGCAGACTCGTCGAAGGGTGCGCAGTGGCGTGATGAAAGACTCAGGGGAACAATTCATACCGACAACCTGACATTCTCATCTTCCGATGGAAGGATCCGTCCGATGCATGACGACCGCACACTGATCGAAGACCGGCTCGACCGGGTACTGCGTGAACGGATCCGGCCGGCTGTGTACCCGCGGAAGAGTCAACTGAGTGTCGAGGCGTGGCACGCCCCCGGTGAACCGGTTTCACCCGTCACCGGTTTGGCGGCCGACTACTCTCCCGCGTCGGTGGGCGATCCCTGGGGCCCGCCGTGGGGTACCACCTGGTTCAAGTTCACCGGCACCGTGCCGTCGGAATGGGCCGGACAGACGGTCGAGGCGGTCGTTGACCTCGGATTCACCGGTGGTGGCCCCGGATTCACCGCTGAAGGGCTCGTCTATCTGCCCGACGGCAGCGCTGTGAAGGGCCTGCATCCACGCAGCTACTGGCTGCGGGTCGGCGAGCCCGCGACCGGAAACGAGGAGATCCACTTCTACGTCGAGGCCGCGGCGAACCCGCTCATTCATGGCCCGGTCACGCCGCTCGGGGACACCAGGACCGCCGGAGACCAGCCGCTGTATCGCCTGGTCCAGGCTGATCTGGCCGTCTTCGACGAAACCGTCTGGGAGCTGTGCAACGACCTCGACGTGCTTGGGGAGCTGATGCGCGAACTTCCGGTCGAGCAGCCGCGGCGCTGGGAAATCCTGCGCGCCATCGGTCGGGCGCTGGACGCACTCGACCTGCACGACGTCGGCGGCACCGCCGCGAACGCCCGGGAGCTCCTCGCGCCGGCACTCGCCAGCCCGGCACAGGCGTCGGCACACCAGGTCAGTGCGGTCGGGCATGCGCACATCGACTCGGCGTGGCTGTGGCCGTTGCGGGAGACGGTGCGCAAGGTGGCCCGTACCTCGTCCAACACGGTCAACCTGATGGACGACTACCCCGAGTTCATCTTCGCCATGTCCCAGGCACAGCAGCTGGCGTGGATCAAGGAGCACCGTCCAGAGGTTTACGAGAAAGTCAAGAAGAAGATTGCCGAAGGCCGGTTCATCCCGGTGGGCGGCATGTGGGTCGAAGCAGACACGAACATGCCAGGCGGCGAGGCGATGGCCCGCCAGTTCGTGCACGGCAAGCGATTCTTCGCCGAGGAATTCGGCATCGAGACACAGGAAGTGTGGCTGCCGGACTCCTTCGGCTACTCCGCGGCACTCCCCCAGCTGGTGAAGCTCTCCGCGTCCCGGTACTTCCTCACCCAGAAGATCTCCTGGTCAACCACCAATCCCTTCCCGCACCACACGTTCCGCTGGGAAGGCATCGACGGGTCCCGCGTCTTCACCCACTTCCCGCCGGTGGACACCTACAACAGCGAGTTCACCGGCAAGGAGATGGCCCACCTGGTACGCAATTTCCGGGACAAGGGTTCGGCACGACGCTCTCTGGTCCCGTTCGGGCACGGCGACGGCGGAGGCGGCGCCACCCGGGAGATGCTCGCCCGGGCCTCCCGTTTGCGCGACCTCGACGGCTCGCCCCAGGTGACCATCGAGTCGCCGTCGTCGTTCTTCACCAAGGCCGAAGCCGACTATCCGGATGCGCCTGTGTGGGTGGGCGAGCTGTACCTGGAGTACCACCGCGGAACGTACACGTCGCAGGTCAAGACCAAACAGGGCAACCGCCGCAGCGAACATCTGCTGCGCGAGGCCGAGCTCTGGGCCGCCACCGCCGCCGTGCGCACCGGGTTCAGCTACCCGTACGAGCAACTGGACCGGATCTGGAAGACCGTGCTGCTCCACCAGTTCCATGACATCCTGCCCGGATCGTCCATCGCCTGGGTGCACCGGGAGGCGGCCGACACCTACGCCGCCATCGCCGACGAACTCAACCGCATCATCCTCGATGCGCTGGGCGCGCTGGCCGGCGAGGGCGACCGGCCTCTGGTGTTCAACGGCGCACCACACGAACGCTCAGGCGTCCCTGCCGGCGGCGCCCGGGTACGCGAAGACACCGGCGCCGACACCTCGGTCACGGCGACCGAGCAGGATGGCGGCTGGATCATCGACAACGGGCTGCTGCGCGTCGTCGTCGACGCCAACGGCCTGGTGACCTCCGTCGTCGACCACGAAACCGGACGTGACGCCCTCGTCCCCGGGCAGCCGGCCAACCTGCTGCAGATGCATCCCGATCTGCCGATCCAGTACGACGCCTGGGACATCGAGTCTTACTATCGCAACACCGTCACCGACCTGGCTGACGCCGATCTCGTGGAGATCGAGCGGTCCGGATCCGACGTCACTGTTCGGGCCCACCGCAGCACCGGCCGCAACGGGACCACCCTGGTGCAGTCCATCACCCTGCGTGCGGGCAGCCGCGTCGTCGACTTCGACACAACGGTCGACTGGCACGAGTCGGAGATGCTGCTCAAGGCCGCGTTCCCGCTGGACGTGCGCGCCGAGGTGTCGTCGTCGGAAACCCAGTTCGGGCATGTCAAGCGCGCCACACACACCAACACGTCGTGGGAGGCGGCCAAGTTCGAGATCTGTGCACACCGGTTCCTGCACGTAGCCGAGCCAGGCTGGGGGGTCGCGCTGGTCAACGACTCCACCTACGGGCACGACGTCACCCGCGACATGCGTGACGACGGCGGGACCACCACCACGGTGCGGTTGTCGCTCGTGCGTGCCCCCCGGTTCCCCGACCCGGAGACCGACCAGGGCCGGCACTCGTTCCGGTATGCGCTGGTTCCCGCGGCCGGCATCGGCGACGCCGTGCGCGAGGGGTACCGGATCAATCTGCCTGAGCACCACATCGGCGGGGGCCGCGAGGTCCAGCCGCTGCTGGCGGTGGACAACGACGACGTCGTGGTCGAGGCGGTCAAGCTGGCCGACGACGGCTCCGGCGACGTCGTCATCCGGCTCTACGAGTCCGCAGGTGGTCAGGCGACTGCTCGGGTGACAGCTGGGTTCCAGGTCGGATCCGCCGTGCCGACCGATCTGCTGGAACGGCCCTTCGAAGAAGCGACCAGCGGAGCGAAAGTGACGCTCGAGGGCGACACCGTGCAGCTCCGGCTGCGCCCATTCCAGATCGTCACCCTGAGGCTGGGCCGGGCCGCACAGACCTGATCCCTCGCCCGCTAGTTCCCCGCCTAGATGATCATGTTTGGTGGGTTTCCTCGCGCCTTACCAGGCCTGCAGGCCTATCGACGCACGGGGAAACCCACCAAACATGATCATCTAGGCGAGGGCTACGGGACAAACGCGCGCTGTGCCTCGCGGCGGAACTCCCGCGGTGTCAGCTCATACACGTCCCGGAAACAACGTGTGAAATAGGACTGACTGGAGAAGCCGCACCGATGGGCGATCGACGTCACTGAATCGGCGGTAGTGGCCAGCAACGACGCCGCCCGCTCCAGCCGGAGACCGGTCACGAAGCGCGTGGGCGTGGTCCCCGCGCAGACGCGCATGGTCCGGGACAGATGCGCCGGGCTGACGTTGCACAGATCCACCAGGCGGGCAACACCGCCACGCAGGTTCTCCTCGCGGCGCATCGCCGAGCAGGAATCGGTGAGCCACACCGGCCAGCGGCCGGCCGCGGACCACGAGTCATCGTCGCCTGGCTGCGCAACCACGGCGAGCACGTCCGTCCAGAACCGCACCAGATCCAGCTTGCTGGGCCGCCCGTAGAACCGCTCCAGCGCGGTCTCGAACGCTTGATGAGCCGAACCTGCCACGCCCTCGGGCGAACTGAAGACAACAGGATCGGCCTGGTGCTCCCAGCCATGGCTCGGGTCGGCCCCGGCCAGTTCCAGAAACTGCCGCCATGCCGTCGCCGGAAACGCCACGTTGATGAACTCGAGTCCATCGGGCGACAACCCGGCGAACGCGTGCTGATCCCGCGGACGTACCAGCACGATGTCGCCAGCGCTGAGCAAGTGCCGTCCGTCCGGGCGCAGGTGCTCCCCAGCCCCGGACGTCACGCCCATGAACTCATAGAAGTCGGCGTGACCATGCAGGCCCGACGTCGGGGCGCGGGGGCCGAAGTGCACCCGCGCGGCGTGATACGGGCGGCCCTGGGCATGCCGGTCGAACCACAGTAGCTGGCGCACATCAACAGAGTACAAATACTCGCAATCGGCGTACTATTCTCGCCCGAGCGTCGCAGCGCACCATGGCATCAACAGGCCACACCAGCCCCAGTCCCGCGGAGGACTCCATGGTCAACGAGGCACCATCCAGCTACTCCCACCAGGCCGATCGCCCTGTGACCGCGGCGGAACGTGAACGTGTGCGCAGCGATTTCCAACGCGATGGCTACGTCGTATTCCGGAACGTCGTGGATGCTGACCTCATCAAGGAAATGAACGGACATGTCGAGTGGCTCCAACGCCGCCACCCGGAAGTGCGGCCGGAGCAGCTGGGGCACACCTACCTGCGCGACGATCCGTTCTGGGTTCACGTGGTCAGCGACCAGCGTCTGCTCCAGGTCGCCGAAACGTTCATCGGCCACGACATCGCGCTATTCGCATCGCATTACATCTCCAAGCCGCCGTTCTCGGGGCAACCGGTGCTCTGGCACCAGGACGCTGCCTTCTGGCCGCTGGAGCCGATGGATGTCGTCACGTTGTGGCTCGCCGTGGACCACTCCACGCCCGAGAACGGATGTGTACGAGTCGTACCTGGATCACACACCTGGGATGTCGCCGAAATGACTGAGAACACGCAGGTGGAGAGTGTGCTCGGCAAAGAGATCGCGGTGGACGTCGACGAGACGCAGGCGCTGGATATGGTGCTGGCTCCAGGAGACGTCGAGGTGCACCACCCGAACATCGTCCATGGCAGCACCGCCAACACCTCCCCGCACCGACGATGCGGGCTCACCATCCGCTACATCCCGACCACGACGAAGATCATCGCTGCCGAACAGCCGTATCCAAGCGCATTTCACCTGCAAGGGGATCCAGGCGTCAACGTCTACCAGCCTCGGCCGCGGTACAACCCCGGCCGCCACTACGAGTTCAGCGCCGCCACCCGCTGGACCTGACACGACGCCGTGCGGCGCGCGGTGCGAAGATTTCCGGTCATGAGCAAGAAGAAGCAGGCCGGCAGGGGCACACCGGCTACCGTCATGCTGCAACGCTCCGGTACTCCACACACGGTGCATCCGTATGAGCACAACCCGGACGCCGAGTCGTACGGATTGGAAGCCGCCCATGCTCTCGGTGTGCCTCCGGAGCGTGTGTTCAAGACGCTGCTGGCCGATGTCGACGGCGGGCGGCTCGTCGTCGGAATCGTGCCGGTATCCGGCTCGCTGGATCTCAAGTCGCTGGCCAGCGCCGTCGGCGGTAAACGCGCCACCATGGCCGACATCGCCGACGCCGAGCGGGTCACCGGTTATGTGGCCGGTGGGATCAGTCCGCTGGGCCAACGCAAGCGCCTGCCGACGGTGATCGACGACACCGCGACCGCCTACGAGACCATCTACGTCTCGGGTGGGCGCCGGGGCCTGGACATCGAACTGGCGCCGGCGCAACTCATCGAGCTCACCGGGGCAACGACCGCTCAGATCGCTCGACCAGGCTTTGCCAGCTGATTCGCGATACCCAGGACGACCCACGAACGCCTCGGTTTGACTCGGGCCGGCCACACGAAGGGTGGTTCACCGCACTTGTGGGAAAATGTCGGGTGCCGCCGGCCGGCCTCGTTCAAGGATCAGCGTTGATCCCGCGAGCTGACGTCTTCAAGAGATCAAGGATCAACGTATGACCGACCGGGCGACCGGGTTACTCGACCGCCCAACGTCCCAGCAGCCACCTTCGCGCACCCACCGGCAACGAGTCGCGGCCTTCGTCGAGTCCAAAGGCTTCCAGCGGCTGATCGTCTCCCTTATCGTGCTCAATGCCGCTGTGCTGGGCCTGGAGACCTATGACGAGGTCACAGCACGCTGGGATTGGCTGCTGAGCCCGCTCAACCGTTTCATCATTGCGGTGTTCGTGGCCGAGATCGCCTTGCGGATCTTTGCCCACGGCCGCTCCTTCTTCCGCTCCGGCTGGGGCTTGTTCGACCTGTTCGTCGTCACGCTCGCGCTGATACCAGCCTCCGGAGACGCCGCCGTCCTGCGGGTATTGCGGGTCTTGCGGGTTCTGCGGTTGCTCTCCACGGTGCGGTCGATGCGGCGGGTCGTCGGCGCGCTGGTGACAGCCATTCCTGGCATAGCTTCGATCGGAGCTCTGCTGGTGATCCTGTACTACGTCGGGATCGTCATGGCCACCAACCTGTTCAGCGGGATCTCACCGGAACACTTCGGCAACCTTGGCCAGACCGCCACCTCCATGTTCCGCATCATGATCGGCGACGGCGGCCTCGGTGACATCGTCGAGCCGATCGGGCGGGAACAACCAGCGGCGTGGCTGTTCTTCCTCATCTTCGTCGTCGTCACCACCTTTGTGGTTCTCAACCTTTTCATCGCCGTCACGGTCGAGGCGCTGGACCGGCAGAGAGAGAACGAATCGCGCGACGACGACACTTCCAGCTCAGGCCCGGACCGCGAGGACCAGCTCCTCGAGGCGATCAAGGACCTGCAGCGCCAAGTCAGCTCACTGGAACGCCGCCTGGACGGCCCCGGCAATCCCCAGCAATAGTTCCGCCGCGCTCACTCGCCTCATCGGTGGTCCCAGATCCAAGGCGACCTGTCGTCACGGAACAACGACATCAACGTCACGACGATGATCGCCAGCAGCGGCCAGACGAACAACGCCGCCGGCGCTTCAAGTTCCATCGGAAGCTGCACCTCAGTGCCGGGTTCGTCGTTGACCGCGGACGGGCCGAGCAGGATGCCAACGCCCATGGCCAGCAGCGAGCCACCGAAACCACCTGTTGCGAGAGCGAGCAGAGTGGTCACCGGCCGCCGGCGGTGACGGGGACCGAACACGGCACCAAGAAGAATCCCGATGGCGGCACCGAGCAGCGAAAACACGGCCACCCGGTCGAAGAGCTGGCGAGCCTCGGCGATCGGAACAGCAACACCTTCTTCGGCGACCTGGCCGGTGATGTCAGGAGTGAACATCAACCACGCCACTCCGAAGAGCACACCGACGACCACTGACGTCACGCCGATCTCGGCGGCAACCTTACGGGTGCTGGGCAGCGGATTACGCCGGCCGGTCCTGGTTCGCGCCCCGGACGGCGTGTCGTCGCGGGTGCCCGGTGCCTGAGGTGGCCGCTCCGATGACGCGGGCCAGGCCCAGGGGTCACGGCTCATGCGAACCGGCCGGAGTCAGAATTTTCGCGCACACGCATCTATACCATCAGACCACACATGTCGGACCCAGTAGCGCCTTGAGATCACCCATCAACGCCGACGACGGTGTGACTCGCAGGCCGTCGGACAACCGCATCAGCGTGGTCCGTTCCGAGCCGGTCAGCTTGAGATGAACCTCGGTGGCGCCTGGGTGTGTCGCCAGGACATCTTTGAGCCGTTCGACAACCGGCGGCGTGCACCTGGTCAACGGCATGGTGACCATCAGCGGACCGGTGGGCGCGGCCGAGACGTCGGGCATGCTGAGTTCACTGGCGATGAATTGTGGTGCCTCGTCGCGCCGGTCCAGCTTCCCTTTCACAGTCACGACCTCGTCTTCGATCAGCTGCATGGCATGCAGCTGATAGGTGGCCGGGAAGAACAGGCACTCGATGGAGCCTTCGAGGTCTTCCACGGTGGCGATGGCCCACGTGTCGCCTCGTTTGGTGACCTTGCGCTGGATGGCGGTGATGAGCCCACCGATGGTCAGATTGGTGCCGCTCGGGACCTCGGTTTCGTCGCTGAGCGCAGAAATCGGCCGGTCAACCACTGAGGAGAGCACGTGTTCGATGCCGAGGAGTGGGTGGTCGGAAACATAAAGCCCGAGCATCTCGCGCTCGTAGCCGAGTTTGACCTTCTTGTCCCACTCAGCCAGATCAGGCACGCTGACCTCGAGACCCGCAGACTCCTCGCCGCCTGCTCCACCGAACAGGTCGAACTGGCCGATGGCTTCGTTGCGTTTCAACGTGATGACCGCGTCCACCGTCTCGTCGACGATGGATACCAGGGCTCGGCGGGCGTATCCCATGGAGTCGAACGCACCGGCTTTGACCAGCGACTCGACCACACGCTTGTTGCACACTGGCACCGGAACCTTGTTCATGAAGTCCGGGAAGTTCTCGTATCGGCCTTCGCTCTTGCGTGCGGCGACGATCCCGTCGACGACGTTGGTGCCGACGTTACGGATAGCGGCCAACCCGAAACGGATGTCAGTGCCGACCGGCGTGAAGTCACCCTCGGACTCGTTGACGTCGGGCGGGAACACCTTGATGCCCATGCGCCGGCACTGCCCCAGGTAGAGCGCGGTCTTGTCTTTGTCACCCCGGACGGAAGTCAGCACAGCCGCCATGTACTCGGCGGGGTAATGAGCCTTCAGGTACGCGGTCCAGTACGACACAAGGCCGTAAGCGGCGCTGTGGGCCTTGTTGAACGCGTAGTCGGAGAACGGAACGAGGATGTCCCAGAGCGTCTTGATCGCCGCTTCGGAGAAGCCGTTGGCTTTCATGCCGTCTGAGAAGCCGACGAACTCCGCGTCGAGCACCTCGCGCTTCTTCTTGCCCATGGCACGGCGCAACAGATCCGCTTTACCGAGCGTGTACCCGGCCAGCTTCTGGGCGATCTCCATGACCTGCTCCTGGTACACGATCAGGCCGTAGGTGGTACCCAGGATCGGCTCCAGCGCTTCGGCCAGCTCGGGATGGATCGGGGTGATCTCCTGCTGGCCGTTCTTGCGCTGGGCATAGTTGATGTGTGAGTTGGCGCCCATCGGCCCTGGCCGGTACAGGGCGCCGAGGGCGGAGATGTCTTCGAACGTGTCGGGTTGCATCAGCCGGCACAGCTGCTGGTAACCGGTGCCGTCGAATTGGAAGACACCGAGTGTGTCCCCCCGGCTGAGCAGCTCATACGTGGCCGGATCATCCAACGTGAGCTCGTCGAGGTCGACCGGATCCTTGCCGTTGCGGACGATGTTCTTCAGCGCGTCGTCGAGGATCGTGAGATTGCGCAGCCCCAAGAAGTCCATCTTGACCAGGCCGAGCGTCTCGCAGGTCGGATAGTCGAACTGCGTGATGATGGCGCCGTCTTGCTCGCGCTTCATGATGGGGATGGTGTCCAGCAGCGGCTCGGAGGACATGATGACCCCCGCCGCGTGCACGCCCCACTGCCGTTTCAGGTTCTCCAAACCCCTGGCGGTGTCGACGACTTTGCGCACGTCCGCGTCGGCCTCGTACAGCTGGCGGAATTCGCCTGCCTCCGAGTATCGCTTGTGTTCGGGATCGAAGATGCCGCTCAGCGGGACGTCTTTGCCCATGACCGAGGGCGGCATGGCCTTGGTGATCCGCTCCCCCATGGCGAACGGGAAACCGAGCACCCGAGAAGCATCCTTGACGGCCTGCTTCGCCTTGATAGTGCCGTAGGTGACGATCTGCGCGACGTGATCGCTACCGTACTTGTCGGTGACATAGCGGATGACCTCACCACGGCCGCGCTCGTCGAAGTCGACGTCGAAGTCGGGCATCGAGGCGCGTTCCGGATTGAGGAATCGCTCGAAGATCAGACCGTGTTTGAGGGGATCGAGGTCGGTGATGCCCATCGCATACGCCGTCATGGACCCGGCGCCGGAGCCACGGCCAGGACCGACCCGCACGCCGTTCTTCTTGGACCAGTTGATGAAGTCCGCCACGATCAGGTAATAGCCGGCGTACCCCTTGCCGGTGACGACGTTGGTCTCATACTCGGCCTGCTTGCGGACTTCGTCGGGAATGCCGTCGGGGTAGCGCATATGCAATCCCCGCTCGACCTCTTTGACGAACCACGAGGTCTCGTCCTCCCCCGCAGGCACGGGGAAGTGCGGCATGTACCGGCCGGCCTCCTCGATGAACTCGACCTCACACCGCTCCGCCACCAGCAGCGTGTTGTCACACGCCTCCGGGAGACCCGACCAGACCGAGCGCATCTCTTCGGCCGTCTTGAGATAGAAGTCTTCGGCGTCGAACTTGAACCGCTTGGGGTCGGCCAGCGTGGAACCGGACTGCACGCACAGCAAGACCTCGTGCGCCTTGTGGTCCGCCTTGTGGGTGTAGTGGAGGTCGTTGGTGGCCAGCAACGGCAGACCGAGCTGCTTGGCGAGGCGCAACAGGTCTTCCCGGATCCGCGTCTCGATCGACAGACCGTGGTCCATCAGCTCGACGAAGAAGTTCTCCTTGCCGAAGATGTCCCGGAACTCAGCGGCCGACGCGACGGCGTCGTCGAACTTGCCGAGCCGCAGCAAGGTCTGGACCTCACCGCTGGGGCAACCCGTGGTGGCGATCAGGCCGCCGGCGTAGGTCTGCAGGATCTCGCGGTCCATCCGCGGTTTGAAGTAGAACCCTTCGAGGGACGCCAGCGACGAGAGCCGGAACAGGTTGTGCATTCCGGCGGTGTTCTCGGCCAGCAGCGTCATATGTGTGTACGCACCGCTGCCCGAGACATCGTCCCCGCCGCCGTCACCCCACCGGACCCGGGTTTTGTCGAATCGGCTCGTCTTCGGCGTCAGATAGGCCTCGGTGCCGATGATCGGCTTGATGCCGTGGGCCTTCGCCTTGCTGTAGAACTCGTACGCGCCGAAGACGTTGCCGTGGTCGGTGGTGGCCACGGCCGGCATTCCCTGCCTGGCGGCTTCAGCGAACAGGTCATCCAGCCGAGCAGCACCGTCAAGCATCGAATACTCGGTGTGCACGTGCAGATGGACGAAGTCCCCGGAGCTGGACCCAGCACTCGACACGACTTAACCAGACCTCCTAGAACAGCCACACGCAGGCAGAAGCCAACAACTCCCACGCCGCACTCGCACCCCGCACTCACACTGGGCCCAGACGCGCGCGCAACCGAGAATAATGCCACTCTAGGTGGCCGCGCCGACAAGGTTGCGACGCCACCCCGAGGCACCCTGCGAACGCAGCCAGATACGGTGGCGGCCACAGTGACCGGCGTACGGTGGGAGCCGGGAGACCCGCCAGGGGCCACACCGCCGCCTCGCCGCATCGTGCGAGACAAACGACCAGAGGAGAGGCATGCACGTGCCACCCGCCTCATCTAGGCCCCGCTTCTCGCAGCAGATCCGTCGGCGCCCACCGGTGCCCGTGCCGAGCCTTCTGGACCAGGGCGTACGTCAGCTCAGCCAAGCAGCCAACAAGGGCCGGCTGTGGCTCGCCATCGCCGGCGTGGCCGCGTGCTTCCCGGGACGACCCCGGAGAGCTGCGATCCGAGGGGTCGCAACGCTCGCGGTGACGAGCGCGGTAGCCAACGGACTGTTCAAGCCGCTCATCCGCCGGAGGCGGCCGGACGCGGAACTGACACCGGTGATTCGCCGGCTGAAGCGCGAGCCGGTCACCACGTCGTTCCCGAGTGGTCATGCCGCGTCCGCGGCGGCGTTCGCCACCGGCGTCGCGATGGAGAATGCCGCTCTGGGGGCCGCCGTGGCGCCCCTGGCCGGTGCCGTCGCGTACTCCCGGGTTCATGTAGGTGTACATCATGTCAGCGACGTCGTGGCGGGTGCCACGCTCGGAGCCGGGATAGCCCTCGCCGGTCGCCGCTGGTGGCCCGTCCTGCCCCGTACGCCGTGGGGCGTGCACCCCTCGTCGTCGGCGCCGTCGCTTCCCGCGGGAGCCGGGCTGGTGATCGTCGCCAACCCCGGATCAGGGAACAACACCGATCCGTCCGAAGAGATCGGCCGGCTCCTCCCACGGGCCAGGATCCTGCACATGAAGCCCGGCCTCGACCTCGACTCCGCGCTGGATGAGCTGGACGATGTGCGCGCGCTGGGCGCAGCCGGTGGGGACGGCACCGTCACCACAGTGGCCGCCGTCGCAGTCCGGCGAGCTCTTCCGCTGGCCGTCTTTCCATGCGGAACCCTCAATCACTTCGCCCGCGATGTGGGAATCACCAATTTCGCCGACACTTGCGGTGCCACCGAAGCCGGCTCGGCGATAGCCGTAGACGTCGCCACCGCCGGCCCGAGGGCATTTCTCAACACCGCGAGCATCGGGGGCTATCCCGAGATGGTCCGACGCCGCGAGGTTCTCGAGAAGCGGCTGGGCAAATGGCTCGCGATGGCGGTGGCCACAGCACAAGTCCTGCGCACCCAGCAACCGCTGCGGGTGAACCTGGACGGCACGACGACCACCGTGTGGCTCGTTTTCGTCGGCAACGGCTGTTACGTACCGCGCGGAACGTTTCCGGCCTGGCGCCCGCGTCTCGACGACGGCAACCTCGACATCCACTATTTGTCCGCACGCGGGCGCTTCTCCCGGACCCGCGCCGTTCTGGCGACCCTCACCGGCGCCGGCGAGCGCAGCAGGGTCCACGTCGCACGCATCGCTGGGTCTTTGACGCTCGAGTCGCTGGACGGCGAGGTAGAACTAGCCTGCGACGGTGAGCCGGCGGGCACTGTCGCCGAGTGCGTATTCGGCAAACTGCCTGGGTCGCTGGTCGTCTACCGGCCGGACTCCGGCGCCCCCGCCCGGACTCACTGAGCCAACAGGTCCAGCGCACCCTGGAGATCGTCGGGGTACTCCGAGGCGTACTCGGTCCAATCGCCGGTGCCAGGGTGCTCGAAACCGAGCCGCACGGCGTGCAGCCATTGCCGGGACAGTCCCAGACGCGCGGCCAGGGTCGGGTCGGCGCCGTAGGTGAGGTCAGCCACGCACGGGTGCCGCAAGGCACTCATATGTACCCGGATCTGGTGTGTACGGCCTGTCTCCAGCCGGATCTCGAGCAGACTGGCCGCCGGGAACGCCTCGATCGTTTCGTAGTGGGTGACACTCGGCTTGCCGTTGGCGACGACGGCCCATCTGTAATCGTGATCAGGATGCCGGCCGACGGGGGCATCGACGGTGCCCCTGGATGGGTCGGGGTGGCCCTGGACCAGCGCGTGATAGATCTTCTCGACGACGCGCTCGCGGAACTGCCGTTTCAACGAGGTGTAGGCGGCCTCGGACTTGGCCACCACCATCAGCCCGCTGGTGCCGACGTCGAGACGGTGCACAACTCCCTGGCGCTCGGCCGCGCCGCTGGTGGAGATCCGGAAGCCGGTGCCGGCCAGCCCGGCGACGACCGTCGGGCCGCTCCAGCCCGGACTAGGGTGAGCAGCCACGCCGACCGGTTTGTCCACGACGACGATGTCGGCGTCGTCGTGCACGATCCGCATGCCCTCCACGTGTTCGGGGACCATTTCCACCGGGGCGGCAGGCTCGGGCATGTCGACCTCGAGCCAGCCCCCGGCGTGAACTCGGGCCGATTTGGGCTCAGGTACGCCGTCCACCCGGACCCGGCCTTCCTCCACGAGGTCAGCGGCTTTGCTGCGGGAGAGCCCGAAGAGGCGGGCCAGCGCCGAGTCGAGTCTTTCTCCTTCGAGGCCTTCCGGCACGGGCAACGCCCGCAGGCCACTCACCGTTCCCCTGCCTCGTGCTCGTCCGAAGCCGCGCCTATATGCCCCGGCCTGGTCGGCTCCGTGGGCGATTCGCTCACATCGGTGCCGGGCGGTGGTTGTGCGAGCCCGGTGTCGGCCCCGGCCGGTGTGCGCTCGTCCGGCGTGTCCGCGTCCGTGGTATCGCCGTCCGTGGCGTCCTCAGCCGCGGACTCGCCGGGCACGGGCTCGTCGGTTGCCGGGCCGGCACCGAGGGTCGAGAACGCCACCCCACGGAAGCTGAGCAAAGCGATCAGCGCGGCCGCGCCCACAATGGACGAATCGGCGATGTTGAATACCGGCCAGTTCGGCAGCTCGATGAAATCGACGACGTGCCCGCGCATAGGCCCAGGCTCGCGGAAGATCCGGTCGGTCAGCGTGCCCAGGGCTCCGCCGAGCAGCCCGCCCAATGCCACGGCCCAGACCAGGCTGGTCACCTTGCGGCTCAGCCAGCCGATGACCAGAACCACAGCCACCGCGATGACGGTCAGCACGACCGTCAGGTTGGTGAACATACTGAACGCCGCGCCGGGGTTACGTACCAGCCTGAACTGCAGCACGTCGCCGACGACGTTGATGACGCGGCCGTCTTGCAGCGCCTCGACCGCCCAGACCTTGGTCAATTGATCCAGCGTCAGTATGACCGCTGCGATCACCAACAGGGTCGCCGTGCGACGTCGTGTTTTCACACCTTTTGTGTCGTCGCGAGTCAGCGACGCTCCTGCCGTTGTTTGCATGTCACACACAGTGTGGCACGAGGGAACGCCAGGAGACGAGCTTTGCCGATCGGTTTGCCACAGTTCTCACAGACTCCGTACGTGCCGTCGCTGATGCGGGACAACGCCCGTTCCGTCTGATTCAGCATCTCCTGATGGCTGGCCGCGAGCGACATCTCATGCTCTCGCTCGAATGCCTTTGAGCCGGTGTCGACCTGGTCTTCGCCGCCGTCGTCGGTGCTGCGCCGCAACAGCTCAGCGATTTCCATCTCGGCGTCCGCGATCTCCTCTCGCAGCCGCGCAGCCTCGCTCTGCAGCGTTTTGTGAACCTCAGCCAGTTCGTCAGAGGTCCACGGCTCCTCATCGGTACCGACGACCAGCGCTGCCGCTTGGTCCGCCCTGGACACCGTCTCTGCACTCTCCGTGCGCTCGGTCATTCCGACGCACCCCCTAAGTCTTCCATGTGCCCGCCCACACTTTGTCCGGGTCAGGTGAGGATAGATCCTTCCTGGCTTTCCTTCAATCAGCTCTCCATACTCAGCGTTCTCACAGCATGACTGATCAGCCGTCGTTGTTGCCACGAAACAATGCCCATAACCGCCTCACGAGAAACGTGTCAGGTATCACGATCCGCCAGCGCACATGCTTTGCCCGGTACGTGCACCCGATTGTGGACCCACGCTGTGATGGCGCTCACGCATCGGCCGCCTGAGCCGAATCGGGCCCGTGGTCACAGAATTCGGGTGCGCCGATGCCGGTTGCGGCCAGTACACTGTCGGTGCGAGCAGGCGTTGATGAGGCCAGTAGCCCGCGTGGACAGCCATGAGCGAGCCGGGGACGGTGTGAGCCCGGTGGCACACATGCCGGTGAACATCACCTCGGAGCCGCCGGAAGAACAGTGCTCGGGCAGCTGTTGCCCGCACCTAGTAGAACCGGCCGCAGGAAACGAAGTGGGTCATCCGCATCGTGGATGGTCAAAGAGGGTGGTACCGCGGGGTTCGCCTCGTCCCTCTGTCGGGCACCAGCGACGGAGGAAACCACCACGATGAGCGACGCCAGCACCCGGCCCTCGCCGGACGGAGCGGCCACCGGTCCGGCGCACACCACGGATTCCGCGGCTGACCAGGTCACCGGCAACCAGTCCTACCGGCCGGTCCCGGGTCAGGTCGATCTGCCGGCCTTGGAACACGAGATCCTGGCTTTCTGGCGCGACCACGACATCTTCAGCCGAGCGCTCAAATCGAGCGAGGGCAAGCCGACGTGGATGTTCTACGAGGGACCGCCCACGGCCAACGGCACGCCTGGGACCCACCACATCGAAGCTCGGGTGTTCAAGGACGTGTTTCCGCGTTACCGCACCATGAAGGGCTACCACGTGCCCCGCAAGGGCGGCTGGGACTGCCACGGCCTGCCGGTGGAGATCGCGGTCGAGAAGGAGCTCGGCCTTTCGTCGAAGACCGAGATCGAGGCATACGGAGTCGCCGCGTTCAACGACAGGTGCCGCGAATCCGTTCAGCGCCACGTCGGCGCATTCGAAGAGATGACCGAGCGGATGGGCTACTGGGTGGATACCACCCGGCCCTACCGCACCATGGACTCCTCCTACGTGCAGAGCGTCTGGTGGTCGCTGAAGAAGATCTTCGATGCCGGGCTGCTGGTCGAGGACCACCGGGTCGCGCCATTCTGCCCACGCTGCGGCACCGCCCTGTCGTCGCACGAGCTCGCCCAGGGCTACGAGACCGTCGCCGACCCGTCGGTCTTCGTCCGGCTCCCACTGACTTCCGGGCCGCTCGACGGCGAGGCATCCCTGCTGGTCTGGACCACCACACCGTGGACGTTGGTCTCCAACACCGCCGTAGCGGTGCATCCCGACGTCACGTACGTAGCCGCGACGAACGGCGACGAGACGCTCGTCGTCGCCGAGCCGCTGTTCGAGGCCGTGCTGGGTGAAGGCTGGACCGCCACCGCCCGGTTCTCCGGCACCGAGATGGAGTTCTGGAACTACCAGCGCCCGTTCGAACTGGTTGACATCGCAGCCGACGGTCAGCCTGCCAACCATGTGGTGGTCGACGACTACGTCACCACCGCGGACGGCACCGGCTTGGTCCACCAGGCTCCCGCCTTCGGCGCGGACGACCTACGCGTCTGCAAGCGCTACGGACTGCCCGTCGTCAATCCCATCGAGCCCGACGGCACGTTCAGCGCCGACGTTCCGCTGGTGGGCGGTCAGTTCTTCAAACACGCTGACACCGCGCTCACCCACGACCTCGAGCAACGCGGGCTCATGTTCCGGCACACCACCTACGAACACGAGTATCCGCACTGCTGGCGCTGCCACACGCCCCTGCTGTACTACGCCCAGCCGTCCTGGTACATCCGGACCACGCAGTTCAATGATGCGCTGCTGCGCGAGAACGAGAAGACGAACTGGTATCCGGAGACCATCAAGTGGGGCCGCTACGGCGAGTGGCTGCGCGGCAACGTCGACTGGTCGCTGTCCCGCAACCGTTACTGGGGTACGCCGCTGCCGGTGTGGCGTAACGACGACGACCCTTCGCACCTGGTGTGTGTCGGCTCCCTGGCCGAGTTGTCCGAGCTGGCCGGCGAAGACCTGTCCGAGCTGGACCCGCATCGTCCGTACGTCGACGACGTCACCTTCACCCTGCCAGGTGTCGCCGGAACGTTCCGGCGTGAGCCGTACGTTATCGACGCCTGGTACGACTCCGGCTCCATGCCGTTCGCGCAATGGGGGTACCCGCACGAGCCGGGCAGCGAGCAGATGTTCGCCGACACGTACCCGGCGCAGTTCATCTGCGAGGGCATCGACCAGACCCGAGGCTGGTTCTACACGCTGATGGCCGTGGGAACGGCTGTCTTCGGCCGCTCGTCCTACGAGAACGTGCTGTGCCTGGGCCTGCTCCTGGCCGAGGACGGGCGGAAGATGTCCAAACATCTCGGCAACATCCTGGAACCCATCCCGCTGATGGACGACCACGGCGCGGACGCGGTGCGCTGGTTCATGGCCGCCAGCGGTTCGCCGTGGCAGGCTCGAGGGATCGGGCCGGGCGTACTCGGCGAGATCGTTCGTAAGGTGTTGCTCACCTACTGGAACACCGCGTCGTTCCTGTCGCTGTATGGACGGACCTCGTCGTGGGCACCGGCCGACGGCGCGCCGGAGCCGGCCGACCGGCACGTGCTAGACCGCTGGGCGCTCAGCGAGCTGAACCGGCTCGTCGCCGACGTCGACACCGCGTTGGAGAACTTCGACACACAGCGTGCCGGCGCTCGGCTGGCCGGATTCATCGACGACCTGTCGAACTGGTACGTCCGCCGCTCCCGGCGCCGGTTCTGGGACGGCGATCCGGCCGCCCTCGCGACGCTGCACGAGTGCGTCGAAAAGCTGACTCGCCTGCTCGCGCCCATGGTCCCGTTCATCACCGAGCGGGTGTGGCAGGACCTCGTCGTCGCAGTGGATCCGGACGCGCCGGAGTCGGTGCACCTGGCCGCGTGGCCGCAAGCCGATCCCGGTGTCGTCGACATCCAGCTTGCCGACGAGGTCGCGCTCACGCGCCGCCTGGTGGAGCTGGGCCGCGCCGCTCGCGCGGAGTCGAAAGTCCGGACCCGCCAGCCGCTGGCTCGTGCTCTGGTGGGCGCATGGGGCTGGGAGTCGCTGCGTGGCGAGCTTCGCGCTGAGATCGCCGACGAGCTCAACGTCGCCGAGGTCACCTCGTTGAGCGCGGCCGGCGCCTCCGCCGACTCCGCCGACGCACTGCTGGACGTTTCGGCCAAGGCCAACTTCCGTTCCCTGGGGCGCCGGTTCGCCAAAGACACTCCGAAGGTGGCGGCGGCGGTGTCCGAGGCCGACGCCGAGGCTCTGGCGTCGGCGCTGCGCTCGGAGGGCTCGGTGACCATCCCCGTGGCAGAAGTGGGCGAGGTGACGCTGGAACCGGACGACGTCGTTGTCACTGAAACGCCACGGGAAGGCTGGGCCGTCGCCCGTGAAGGTGAGACCGTCGCGCTCGATCTGACGCTCACCGACGAGCTGGTCCGGGCCGGACTGGCGCGGGAGGCGATCCGGCTGGTCCAGGAGGCACGCAAACAGAGCGGCTTCGATGTCGCCGACCGCATCGAGCTGGCATGGTCGGCGGCCGAGAGCTCCGGTCAGCTCGCCGAAGCGTTGAGCGAACACCAGGCGCTGCTGGCCGACGAGGTCCTCGCGGTCGCCGTGCACAGCGATCTCGACGCGCTGCCGGACGAACCCGACCACACCGACCGGGACCTCGGCCTCACCTTCCGCCTCCGCCGCGCCGCCTCCAAATGATCATGTTTGGTGGGTTTTCTCTTGCGTCACCATGTCTGCAGGCATGGTGACGCAAGAGAAACACCGGTCACGCAGGCGTACCAACCACGCTCGGTAGCCCGTCCGCGACGACGGCCCGGCTCCCGGGCGGGGCCTGAGACAGGTGGGCGCGCGCCACGCACGCGCCCACCCTGCCTTGGCTCGCACGAGCGCCCGCCCCGGCGTTACCAGGACTGCTCGCGCATCAACAGGTCTGCAGGCATAGCAGGGCACGAGGAAACCCACCAAACATGATCATTTAGGTGGGGTTAGAGGTAGCCGCGGAGCTTCGCAGCGCTGGCGACGCGTTCCACACCGATCTGGAAGGCGGCCTGGCGCGGCGTGATATTGCCAGCCGCGGCGGCCCGCTCCTTGACGGCGGTATACGCCGCCACCATGTGACGGCGCAGCTGCTCGTTCACCTGCTCTTCAGTCCACTTGAATTCTTGCAGGTTCTGTGTCCACTCGAAGTAGGAGACAGTAACCCCGCCGGCATTCACCAGGATGTCCGGCTGAACTTCGATGCCGCGGTCAGCCAGGATGTCGTCAGCGGCCGGGGTGACCGGATGATTGGCTGCCTCCAAGACCAGGCGGGCGCGGATCTGGTCCGCATTGTCCGACCGGATCGCCTCACCGAGGGCCGCCGGAATCAGGACCGTGACGTCGAGGGTGAGGAGCTCGTCGTTGTCGATGAAGTCGGTACCGGGCGTGCCCACGACACTGCCGCTCTCGCGAACATGCGTGTCCACGGCGTCGAGATCAAGACCTCCCGGGGCGTAGATGCCACCACGAACGTCGCTGACCGCAACCACCCGGAAGCCCTCGGCGGCGGCGAGCCGGGCAGCCCAGGAGCCGACATTGCCGTAGCCCTGAATCGCGACCGTTGTCTCCGCGGCGTCCCAGCCGCGGTGGGCAGCAACCTGTTCCAGGATCATCACCGTGCCACGTCCGGTAGCAGCGGCCCGCCCATGAGAACCGCCGAGCTCCACCGGCTTCCCAGTGACGATCGCTGGCGTATGGCCGCTTTTGCGACCGTATTCATCCATCATCCACGCCATGGTCTGAGCGCTGGTGTTCATGTCGGGCGCCATGATGTCCCGCCGCTCCCCGATCACATAGCTGACCTGGGACAGGTACCTGCGCGTCAACCGTTCCAGCTCAGCGCCGGGCAGGGTGGCGGGGTCAACCTGCACCCCACCCTTGGCACCCCCGAACGGCACATCGACCAGAGCCGTCTTCCAGGTCATCAACGACGCCAGTGCCCGTACCTCGTCGAGATCGGCGTCCTGGTGATAGCGCACGCCGCCCTTGTAGGGACCACGTGCGCCGTTGTGCTGGACCCGGTACCCGTAGACGATCCGGGTGGAGTTGTCAGCGGTACGTACCGGAACCTGCACCCGGATCTCGCGATACGTGCCGGAGAGAAGCTCGCGCGTGGAGTCGTTCAGCCCTAGTTGATCAGCTGCCCGGTGAAAGGAGTCGGTGACGGCCTGAAACGCCGACGGCTTGGTCAACCGGATCCCTCGTCAGCGCTGGTCGTCGTCGAGCAGGCTCGCAACAGAGCGCAACGAACCACCGGTCTGCGTGGTGGAGGTGTTCTCGTTGCCTCCGCCGCCCGGACGCGCCGGCTGCTGACCGGTGTTGTTCGGGACCGGCCGCTGCGGCTGCTGTGGCTGCTGTGGCTGCTGTTGTTGAGCCTGGGCGGCGGCGATCTCCGCCTCCGCGCGCTCGTCGTCGCTGGCACCGCCGACCTCGAGCTTACGAAGCTCGTTCTCCAGGTACGACTTGAGCCGGCTGCGGTACTCGCGCTCGAAAGCACGTAGACCTTCCAGCTGCCGCTCCAGGTCGGCGCGCTCGGTCTCCAGCTTGCCGAAGACCTGGGCACGACGCTTCTGGACTTCCTGGTCGATCGACTCAGCCCGCTGCCGAGCATCCTGCTCGAGCTTGGCAGCCTTGGCCTTCGTCTCGGAATCGAGCTTCTCCGAGCGGCTTCGAGCCTCGCCCATCAGGCGATCGGCTTCAGCCTTGGCATCGGCTACCAGCTCATCAGCGGTCTTCTGCGCCAGGGCGAGAACCTTGGCGGCAGCGTCGCTGGGCTGGGCACCAGGTGCCCCTCCTCCGGCCGTGACAGCTGGAGGAGCCGAAGTTGGAGGAGCCTTGGGCGCCTCAACCTGGCGTGGTGGCTGGACTGGTTCGGCTGAACCAACGGCCCCGGCTCCGCGGGTTACCGCGGCGAGCTTGTCTCGAAGCTCGTCGTTCTCGCGCTGTAGGCGCGCGATCTCAGCCTCGACCTCGTCCAGGAACTCATCCACCTCCTGCATGTCGTAACCTTCACGCAGGCGGACAGTCGTGAACTCTTTGTTCTGGACAGCCTCGGGCGTCAGTGGCATAACGTCACCTCGAATGTGAGCAGCGTCGTGAGTCACCGTACCGCGTCATCCCATCGATGCGACAACCGACTGGGCAATTCGCACCAGGATGATGAGCACAATGAACGCCAGGTCAATAGCAACCGAACCGATCCGGAGCGGCGGGATCACCCGTCTGAGCAGCCGAAGTGGAGGGTCGGTCACTGTGTACACGGCCTCCAACACTACAAGCAACGGGCCTTTCGGCTGCCACTCGCGTGCGAAGACCTGGATCCAGTCGACCACCAGACGGACCAGCAGGGCGATGAAGAAGAGCCATAGTGCTATCGACAAAGGCTGGGTAATGACCGACACGGGATCCGAACCTACCTGACGAAGGTTCCGTGTGCTGCCACCGGCACCCGTCTGTTGGCTTTTCTGGCTTCTGGTAGCACTGCTGATACATCAATTGATCAACTCTGGTTGAAGAACGCGCCGTCGGCGATGCGCGCCTTGTCCTCCGCTGTGACCTGCACATCTGCAGGTGTCAGCAAGAACACCTTCGCCGTGATCCGGTCGATACTCCCCCGCAGCCCGAAGATCAGCCCGGCAGCGAAATCGACCAGACGCTTGGCGTCAACGTCATCCATCTCCGATAGGTTCATGATGACTGGGACGCCGTCACGGAAGTGTTCACCCAACGTCCGTGCTTCGTTGTACGTACGTGGATGAAGCGTGGTGATGCGCGCTTCCCGGGCAGCAGGCGCCGACCGCGGCGTGGCCATTGGCCGGCGATCCGCCAAGGACGAGACAGTTGCCGAATGCTCCCGTTCACGCCTGGCGGGCGGCCGCTCTACCTCCTGAGGCTCGTATGCCTCGGGCGCGTCTTCTTCGTACTCCCGCTCATATTCATCGGCGTATTCATCGTATTCGTCCTCGTAGCGGTCCCGGTCCTCCACGAGGCCGAGGTAGACCGCAACCTTGCGCATTGCGCTGGCCATGCTCTCAAGTCCTCCGCACTAGTGGTGGACGGTCTCTACCTTGCACATCTCTGACACTAGCTCCAACCACCGCCGTGGACGAGTATTGCGCGACACGACACGCACGGTGTGTCGCCAGATGCTGGTGATACGTGTCGGCTCAGCAGTGATCACTGGGACCAATGCGTTCAATGAGACCGCTCGCGACGGCCTGACGCATCACCAAACGCCGCAGAATGGCCGATAGCAGTACGTTTCATCATCGGGCGAGAAATCCGTAGGCGTTCCTCGGGCCGACGGCTCAGCCGGCTTTCTCAGAGCGCCCAGCGTGGTGGGTCTCGATCCCGTCCGGACGGCCCCGTCCCGTCATCCCGCACACGGGGTTGACGGGGCACTAGGCGGCGAGCCAGGTGATTCCGGCGAAACGCCCGGTGATCCGGTCGCGCCGATACGAGAAGAACTCCTCGTGCTCGACAGTGCAGGGCCGCACGTCAGGCTTCCACGGCCCCTCCTCGAGCCGCACCCCCGCGTCTCGCAACTGCGCCGTCACACCAGCCGGGACGTCCAGTGCCGCAGTCCCCCATCGCGTGGTCGCCCACGACGACGGAACGGCCTCGGCGACTTCGGCTCGCAGGCTCTCCGGCACCTCGTAACACCCCCCGCAGACCGCCGGCCCGACGTGCCCCACCAGCTGCTGGGCGCCGAGGCGATACATGGTGTCGGTCACGGCCGCGACGACACCAGCCGCCATGCCCGGCCGGCCCGCGTGCGCAACCGCTGCGACTCCCGCCGCCGGGTCAGCCAGCAAGACCGGCACACAGTCGGCCACCAGCACCGCGAGAGCGAGGCCCGGCCGTGTCGTCACCATCGCGTCAACCTCGGGCGGTGGTACGTCAGTGGGCCATGGTCCGTCGATGACGGCTACGTCGGCGCCATGCACCTGGTTCATGTAGACCACGTTCTCGGTGCGGAGTCCGAGGTGCGCGGCCAGTGCGCTGCGGTTCTTCTCGACGGCAGCGGGATCGTCGCCGACGTGCCGGGCAAGGTTGAGCTGGTCGAACGGAGCCGCACTCGAGCCACCAGTGCGATCGGTGAAGGCGAACGAGGCGGCACCGTGGGTGCTGAAATGGGCGATCACGCTTCCATCCTGCCCGATCCGTGCCGGCACACACCTAACTGCGCTTCGCGATCAACCGCAGATCGGCCGACCTCGCCCAGCGGTGAACCGGTGGTCGTGAGTGGCTTTGCCTCGCTGTTGCGACGCTGCTCCGCTCACGACCACCGGACGGCCGGCGCGAGACGTTCACTTCAAGAAGTCGGGGACGTCGAGATCGTCATCCGGCGGGACAATTCGGCGCTGGTCACGGGGGCGCGGTGGGGCCGGCGGCTCACTACGCTCGGGACGCTCGCGGACGGCTTCGGCCTGCCCGGCGCCCTCGGCGCTGCCGCCACTCCCAGTGCTGGAATCGCCGTTGGTGGCGCCGGAGCCGGACTCGTCGGAACCGGTGGAGCCCTGCTCTGCCGGCGGCGGCACAGCCTGCCCCTCCGCCCGCCGGACGGTGCCGAGCTCACGTCTCGGAGGCATCCCTCCGTCGAAGCCTGCCGCGATGACCGTCACCCGGACCTCGTCGCCCAAGGCGTCGTCGATCACCGCACCGAAGATGATGTTGGCTTCGTCATGTGCGGCCTGAGCCACCAGGTTGGCAGACTCGTTGATCTCGAACAGGCCCAGGTCGGAGCCACCAGACACCGAGAGCAGCACGCCGTGCGCACCGTCGATCGATGCCTCGAGGAGCGGCGACGAGATCGCCATCTCGGCAGCAGCCACCGCGCGATCCTCACCGCGTGCAGACCCGATACCCATCAGCGCTGAACCGGCATTGCTCATGACGGACTTCACATCGGCGAAGTCGAGGTTGATCAGACCCGGCGTGGTGATGAGGTCGGTGATGCCCTGGACACCAGAGAGAAGCACCTGGTCCGCGCTCTTGAACGCATCGAGCACGCTGACCTGGCGGTCGCTGATGGACAGCAGCCGGTCGTTGGGGATCACGATGAGGGTGTCGACCTCTTCACGCAAGGCCTCGATGCCGGCCTCTGCCTGCATCGCCCGACGGCGGCCCTCAAACATGAAAGGCCTGGTCACCACGCCGATGGTCAGTGCACCCAGCGATCGGGCGATGCGCGCCACAACCGGCGCGCCCCCGGTGCCCGTGCCGCCTCCCTCACCGGCCGTGACGAAGACCATGTCCGCGCCCTTGAGCACCTCTTCGATCTCTTCGGCGTGATCCTCAGCGGCTTTGCGCCCGACATCGGGGTTGGCGCCGGCGCCCAGCCCTCGGGTGAGTTCCCGGCCGACATCGAGCTTCACGTCGGCGTCGCTCATCAAAAGCGCTTGAGCATCGGTATTGACCGCGATGAACTCGACACCTTTGAGGCCGACCTCGATCATGCGGTTGACCGCGTTGACACCGCCGCCACCGATGCCGACGACCTTGATCACCGCCAGGTAGTTCTGCGGAGCAGTCACGTCCAGTCGCCTCTCAATCGAGTCCCGTTCTAAACTCTCACCCTCAAGTTGAGGTTTATAGTTATGTCAACCTGAGCGATGGTTTAGACGCTAAGCGGGCCGGAGTCGCCTGTGGCGCAGACACGCCGAGAAGAGTCGTGATCGACATTTTTCGCAGACTGCGCCACGACCCTTCCGAGTCAGGGGTCAATGCCTGCTCACGACCCACTTCGATACCGCCAGGTCGAGGAATTGGCGATCCTCGGCCCGGAAGACCAACTGACGGTATCGAAGTGCGTCCGTGCGCGCAGGCACGTGTGCTGCGTCACGGTACGACGACGGGCCGGTCCGGCGCCGAGACGTCGTACCCCGAAGGCTGTTCCTCCTGGTCCTCGATGAGCGCGAGCAAGGCCGCGGCCTTGTCCTCGCCCCGGTCTGCCGTCCCCCACCGGACGGTGACGTCGTCGTCGAGGATCAGGCGCACGTCCGCTGCGGATTCGACCTCGACGCTGGCCACGATCTCTTCCACCCGCGCCGGCAGACCGGTCAGCACCTCGACGCCAATGGCGCGCGCCAGCACCGCCGAATCCTCCGTGGGAGCAATCAGGACAGGCACACCGTCAGCGGGTTGATCGGACCGGTCGAAGAGAGTTCCCGACTCGTCGACGCTCCACCACCGGCTGCCATCAGGTACGGCTGCTTCGGCGATTCGAGGCTCGACGGCGATGGTCAAGGTGCTCGGCCATGAGCGCTTGATCCGCACGTCGCCCACTTCCGGCAGGCCACGGACACGGTCTGCGACCTCACCCGAATCGACCCGGATGAGCGGCACCCCGATGGGCACCTCGGCGACGGCCGAAACCTCGTCCGACTTCTCGTCCTCGACGCCGGTGATGCGCACATCCTGAACCGCCAGCACGGATGACCAACCCACCAGCCACCCGCCGGCACCCACAACTGCGGCGCCGAACAGAGCGAGCAGGGCCAGGCCGACCCGCCTCTTGCGGCGCTGCCGGAGCCGAGCCGCGAAACGCTCCGCGCTCACCGACCGCGTCCCGCTCATCACACCCGCTACTCCCTGCCGACCCGGAACTCCACCCCAGGCCGCACGCTGGGCGTGCCGCGGCCCTCACGGTCCTGGGCGGCCCGCACGTGCGGGCCGGACGTGCCCGTCGCCGCCGCTTTCGACTCGAGCAGCTCGAGAATCTCCGGGCCCACCAGCGTGACGTCGCCGGCGCCGAGGGTCAGCAACACATCGCCAGGCTGAACCCAGGACGCGGCCACGTCCGGCACCGCCGACCAGGAGCGCTCAAAAGACACTTGGGTGGGGGGCAGCGTGACAGCTGAGGCCACGAGTTCGCCCGTGACACCTGGCTCGGGGTCCTCACGAGCCGCATAAACGTCCATCACGATGACCTCGTCGGCTGCCCCGAGGGCGGAGCCGAACTCTTCGGCGAAGATCCGCGTGCGGCTGAACAAGTGCGGCTGGAACACCGCGATCAGTTTGCCGTCTCCGGCCACCGAGCGCGCGGCCGAAAGTACGGCCGCCACCTCGGTGGGATGGTGTGCGTAGTCGTCGTACACGCGCACTCCGGCAGCCACCCCCTTGAGCTCGAAACGGCGGCGGGTGCCGGTGAACCCCGCCAGACCGTCACGCAGGTCGCCGCTGGAGAAGCCGAGCCCGAGTCCGGCGGTGAACGCTGCCGCGGCGTTCAGGGCATTGTGCCGGCCGGGTACTCGCAGCTGGATCCGGCCCTGCCTGCGGCCACGCGCCACCGGTTCGAACGACGCCCCGGAGTCGGAGAGCTCGAGATCGTCGAGGCGCACCATCGCATCCGGCGACTCTCCGTAGGTGTGGACGGTCACGCCGCTGGCGGCGGCCCGCTCGCTCAGAGCCCGCGCCCCCGGATCATCGATGCAGATCACGAGGAATCCGCGCACCCGTTCGACGAAAGCGTCGAAGGCGGCGATGTACGCCTCATCGGTTCCGTAGTGATCGAGATGGTCGGCCTCGAGATTGGTCACGATGGCGACCTCGGGGTCGTAGGCGAGGAACGACGCGTCGCTCTCGTCGGCTTCGGCGACGAACAGGTCGCCACTGCCGTTGTGGGCATTGGCCCCGGACTCGTTGAGGTGCCCGCCGATGGCGAACGAGGGGTCGGCGCCACAATGCTGCAACGCCACAGTGAGCATGGACGTGGTGGTGGTCTTGCCGTGAGTGCCGGCGACGGCAATGGCGCGGCGACCGGACATCACCGCCGCCAGCGCCGACGCCCGCGGCAGCACTCGGAGGCCACGTTCTTGTGCGGCCACGACCTCCGGATTTGTCTCCCGGATCGCCGTGGACACGACCAGGGTGTCGGCGTGCCCGAGGTTCTCCGCGGCATGCCCGACGTGAATCCGCGCTCCCAGAGCGCGCAGTCCGGTGAGCACACCGGAGTCTTTGGCGTCGCTGCCGGACACCTCGACGCCCCGGGCCAGCAGGATGCGGGCGATCCCGCTCATGCCTGCTCCCCCGATGCCCACGAAGTGGACGGCACCGAGTTTCTCGGCCGGCACGACGCCCTCCGGCGGTGGAACGATCACTTACTGACCTCCGCTGTCCGTGCCGTCCCCCGAATTTACGTCGCTACCCGACGCCTGCTCTACGGCATGCCGCATCATGCGCACGAGGTGGTCGTCGGCGTCCCGCCGGCCCAGGTCCGCCGCGGCGGCGCCCATGGTGCGCAGCCGATCAGCGTCCCGCAGCAACGGCACCACTGAGCCGATGAACTCGTCGGGGGTGAGATCGGAATCCCGGATCAGCACGCCACCGCCGGCTGAGACCGTCGGCTCGGCGTTCAGCCGTTGTTCGCCGTTGCCGTGCGGCAGCGGCACGTACACCGCGGGCAGGCCCACCGCGGCGAGTTCGGCGCAAGTGATCGCGCCTGCTCGGCACAAGACCAGATCAGCGGCCGCGTAGGCGAGGTCCATCCGATCGATGTAAGGCACGGGAACATAGCCCGGCCTGGCGGTCACCGAATCGATGTTGCCGGCGCCGACGGCGTGCAGGATCTGTGCGCCCGCGTCCAGCACGGCATCCACAGCGGCCATGATCGTGTCGTTCAGCCGCCGTGCGCCCTGGCTGCCACCGAACACCAGCAAGGTGCGTTTGTCGGGCTCCAAGCCGAAGAAGGCCCGCGCCTCGGCGCGCTGGGCGCTGCGGTCCAGCAGAGCGATGGAGCGCCGCAGTGGGATTCCCACGTGTTCGCCGTGTGCGAGCTGGACGCCGGGTGAGGCGACCGCGACGTGGGACGTGAAGCGGGCGCCGATGCGGTTGGCCAGGCCGGGCCTGGCGTTGGCTTCATGCACGACGATGGGGATACCCACCCGGCGGGCGGCCAGGTATGCGGGCAGTGCCACATATCCGCCGAATCCGACCAGCACCTCCGCTTGGCGCTCACGCAGCACCGTGGCAGCTTGACGCACCGATCCACGCATCCGGGCAGGGATCCGGACCAGCTCGACCGTGAGCCGCCGCGGCAACGGCACCGGCGGGATCAGCTCGAGGTCGTATCCGCGCTCGGGGACCAGGCGTGTCTCCAGTCCGCGCTCGGTGCCGAGCATAGTGATCTGAGCGTCGGGCTCGGCCCGGCGCAACGCGTCTGCCGTGGCCAGTGCGGGCTCGACGTGCCCGGCCGTACCACCTCCGGCCAATACGACCTTCACGCCGCCGCCTCCCGCCGGCGCAGCCGGCGCTCGCGTTGAGCGGCGAGTGCTTCCTTGGCTCCTGGCTCTTGCTTCGCCAGGGCCAGCAAGACCCCGACGGCGGCCACCGTCGCCACGATCGACGCTCCTCCGTACGAGACAAGTGGAAGCGGGACGCCAACCACTGGAAACACCGCCAACACCATGCCTAGATTGATCACGGTCTGCACCATGAACCAGCCGGTGATACCGGCCGCTGCCAACCGGACGAATGTGTCTTTCGTCCGCATCGCGATGCGCAGGCCAGCATAGCCGAAAGCCAGGAAGAGCACGATGACCATCAGGGAGCCGGGCAGTCCGAGCTCTTCACCGAGGATGGCGAAGATGAAGTCCGTGTGCCGCTCCGGCAACGTTCCCCACTTCTGTGTGCTGGCACCCAGGCCGGTTCCCCACCAGCCGCCGTTGGCGAAGGCGAATATCGAGTTCGCTGCCTGATACCCGGTGTTGGCGTAGTCGGCGAACGGGTCGAGGAATCCCAGGACTCGCTGAGTCCGGTAGCCCGTGGAGAAAATGAAATACACGCCTAGGACGCTCACACCTCCGACGGCAAGACCGAACAGCCAGGTCGGCACCCCCAGCACCCACAGCATGCTGAGCAGGATCAGCACCATGACCACCGACGTGCCCATGTCGCCTTGCCCGATCGTCAGTCCGATGATGATCAGCGACACCGGCGCGACCGGGATCAGCAGCTGCCGCCATTGGCGCACGAGCGCGCCTTTGTTGGCGAAGACGTGGGCCACCCAGACGATCAGCGCCAGCTTGGCCGCCTCCGAGGGCTGCAATAGGAACGGCCCGCCGAAATCCAGCCAGTTGCGGCTGCCGCCGCGAACAACGCCCAAACCCGGGATGTAGGTCAGCGCCAGGAGGCCGATGGCGACAATGACCAGCAATAACGCCATCGCCCGCAGGACGCGGATCGGCATCCGAGTGATCAGCCACGCGATGGGCAGCGCCACCAGGACCCAGACCAGCTGCCGGGTGAAGTAGTAAGCAGGATGCCCGAATTGCGTCGTGGACATATAGGTGGTGGATGAGAACACCATCACCAGGCCGAGCAGCAGAAGCAGACCAGCCGATCCGAGAATGAGGTAGTACGAGGCCAGCGGGCGACGCAGGAACCTGCTCAACGCCGCCCGGCCGGACCCCGGCGTCCGGACAGGCCCGGTTTCAGTCGCTGCCATAGCGGCGCACCGCCGCCGCGAAAGCCTCTCCGCGACTGGCGTAATTGACGAACATGTCCATGGACGCGCACGCGGGTGCAAGTAGCACGGTGTCTCCCGCCTGGGCGGCTCCGGCCGCCGCCTGCACTGCACGGTCCATAGCCATATTGTCAGTGTCAGGGAGCTCGATCACCGGCACATTCGGCGCGTGTCGCTCGAGTGCCTCCCTGATCAGGTGCCGATCCGCGCCGATCAGCACGGCGGTCCGCAGGCGCTCGCGGGAGCCGATCACGAGATCATCGAACTCCGCGCCCTTGGCCAGCCCGCCGGCGATCCACACGACAGATTCGTACGCGCCCAACGATGCGGCCGCGGCATGGGGGTTGGTCGCTTTGGAGTCGTCCACGTAGGCGACATCACCCAGGACCGCGACCTCCGAGGCCCGATGCGGGTCCGGGGTGTAGTGGCGAAGCCCGTCGCGCACCGCGACGGTGGGCACGCCGATGGAGCGGGCGAGGGCAGCGGCGGCCAGTGCATTGGTGATGTTGTGCGGGGCAGCCGGGTGGATGTCGGCGACGGTGGCCAGCTCCGCGGCCGACGTCTGCCGCTCGGCGATGAACGCTCGGTCCACCAGCACGTCGTCGACCAGCCCGAGCATGCCGACTCCGGGTACACCGAGCGTGACCCCGATGGCCCGGGCTCCGTCGGCGACGTCGGCGTCTCGGACCAGTTGCTCGGTGACTGGGTCGGCGAGGTTGTAGACGCAGGCTGACTCGACACCCTGGTAGATGCGGCCCTTGTCCGCGGCGTACGCCTCGAATGAGCCGTGCCAGTCCAGATGGTCCGGTGCCACGTTGAGCACGGCCGCCGAACGGGCCGCCAGAGTGTGAGTCCAGTGCAGCTGGAAACTCGAGAGTTCGACGGCGAGCACATCGTGACCGGCTGGATCGAGCACGGCGGAGACGATGGGATCACCGACGTTGCCCGTGGCTCCGACCCGTAACCCGGACGCCCGCAGGATCGACGCCAGCATGCGAAGCGTGGTGGTTTTGCCGTTGGTGCCGGTCAGAACCAGCCACGGGGTAGCCGGATCGCGCAGCCGCCACGCCAGCTCCACCTCTCCCCAGATCGGTATGCTCGACGCGGCCGCCGCCTCGAGTAGTGGTGCCGTGGGACGCCAGCCCGGCGATGTCACGACCAGCTGCACGCCAGGTGGGAGGGTGGAGGTAGAGCCGGGGCCGAGCCGGGTAGTCGCCCCGAGGATCTCGAGGATCTTCGCTCTCTCGCGCTCGCTGTCGCCATCACGCTCGTCGACGACGCTCACCTGTGCGCCCAGCTGAACCAGCGCGTCGGCCGCGGCAAACCCGGACACACCAATACCGGCCACGAGGACGGACAGCTCCGGCCAAGGGCTCTCCCGCTCCGCGACGTCCAACCAGTCAGGCACGCTCACACCCACACCGCCATCCTTCCCGTGACAGACAACGACCTATTCATACCGCAGACCCATGGCACGTTGGGTACACGCGATTCTGGCTGGCAAGCCGCTTCCCAACGTGTATCCAACGTGCCATGCCCCGAACCGTGCCGGGCGAGGCGCGGACCGGCACCAGCTGAGCAGAGGGCGGACGGGAGTGGTGCCCCGGCCATGGTGCGGACCGATCGTCCGTGGAAACCGGCGCACAACAAGTAGAGCGGGGAATGAGCGGAAGGAATCTCCCGGCCTTGGTGCGGACGGGCATCGGCGAGCGAGGAACGAGCGAGTCCGCGGGCGGGGCCGGGAGATTCCTTCCGCTCATTCCCCGCGGGCTTAACGATGGAATCAACGAGCGAGTCCGCGGGCGAGGCCGGAAATCTCTTCCCATCCCTCCCACACTCCCCTGTCACGACTCACAGCGTCGCGACCCACTCCGCGTAGAACAGCCCCACGCCGGCCATGACGAAAAGCCCGGCGATGATCCAGAACCGGATCACAATCGTCACTTCCGCCCAGCCTTTGAGCTCGAAGTGGTGTTGTAGCGGCGCCATTCGGAACAGCCGTTTACCGCTGGAGAGTTTGAACCAGGCCACTTGCAGGATCACCGAGAGGGTGATGATGGCGAACAGCCCGCCGAGGACGACGAGCAGCAGTTCGGTACGGCTCATGATGGCGAGCCCGGCCAGGGCGCCGCCCAGGGCGAGTGAGCCGGTGTCGCCCATAAATATCTTGGCTGGCGCCGCGTTCCACCAGAGGAAGCCGAAGCATGCGCCCATCAGCGCAGCGGCAACGACGGCGAGGTCATGTGGGTCGCGGACTTCGTAGCAGCCGGGTCCCGGCGACACGCTGCAGCTCTGGTTGAACTGCCAGATACTGATCAGGGTGTAGGCACCGAAGACCATCACCGATGCGCCGGTGGCGAGTCCGTCCAGACCATCGGTGAGGTTGACCGCGTTCGAGGTGCCCGACACCATCAGCAGGGCCCAGATGACAAACGCGGCGGCGGGAAGGACCACTGGCGTGTCGCGGAGGAACGAAATCGCCTCGGAGCCTGGGGTGTAGCCCTGCTCGTTCGGGAAGTTCAGCGCCATGATGCCGAAGGCGACGGCCACGCCGATCTGGCCGGCCATCTTCGCCCGGCTGCGGAGTCCGAGGCTGCGCTGTTTGGAGATCTTGATGTAGTCGTCCAGGAAGCCGACCAGACCAAGTCCTACCAGCAGAAAGAGGACGAGAAGCCCGGACGCGCTCGGGGCGGACGGCCGCACGAGGTGTGCTAGCGCATATCCCGCGACCGCGGCGATGATGATGACCGCGCCGCCCATTGTGGGCGTGCCCCGCTTGGTGTGATGGCTGGTGGGGCCGTCGTCTCTGATGAGCTGGCCGTAGCCGCGCTTGACCAGAACCCGGATCGCGACAGGCGTGCCGAGAATCGAAATGACCACGGCGACGAGGCCGGCCGTGAGGATCGAGATCACGCGGTTCCCTCCCCCGCTGGCGCGGCCTCGGCCAGCCGTTCGCCCAGGACGCGGAGTCCGGCGTCACGGGACGATTTGACCAGCACGACGTCTCCGGCCCGCAGCTCCTTGGTCAGGAGCTCCTCCGCGGCTTCGCGGTCGGGGACCCAGACGGACTCGCCTGCCCATGAGCCTTCCAGGGTCGCACCCTGGTGCATCGGCCGGGCTCCTTCGCCGACGACGACGAGCCGGTCGACATTCAGCCGGACCACGAGCCTGCCGATGGCGTCGTGTTCGGCCGCCGAGGCGTCCCCCAGCTCCAGCATCTCGCCGAGCACGGCCCAGGTCCGGCGCCCGGTGGCCATGGACATCAACGACTTCAGGGCCGCACGAACGGCTTCCGGGTTGGCGTTGTACGCGTCGTTGACGATCGTCGTGCCGTCCGGGCGTTCGGTGACCTCCATCCGCCAGCGCGACAGCGCCTTCGCTGCTGACAGTTGGCTGGCGATGACATCCGGTTTCATGCCGAGAGCGAGCGCCACCCCGGCGACGGCCAGCGCGTTGGAGACCTGGTGCTCGCCGACGAGTTTCAACGCGACGCCGGCTCCACTCGGGTTCTCGGGCGTGACCAGTGTGAACGAGGGCCTGCCCGTCTTGTCGAGCTGGACGTTCTCGGCCCGGACCTCGGCATGTACCGACTCACCCACCATCAAGACATTGGCGGCGGTGCGTTCGGCCATGCGGCGCACGACGGGGTCGTCGGCGTTGAGCACCGCGATGCCACCCAGTGGCAGAGCCTCGACGAGTTCGCCCTTGGCCCGGGCCACGGTGTCACGGTCGCCGAACTCGCCGAGATGCGCGGAGCCGACGTTGAGCACGACGCCGGCCCGTGGCGGGGCGATGCCGCACAGGTAGCGGATGTGTCCGACGCCGCGGGCGCCCATTTCGACGACCAGGGTCCGGGTCGATTCGTCAGCCGTGAGCACGGTGAGTGGAACGCCGACCTCGGTGTTGTACGAGCCGGGGGGCGCGACGACCGGCCCGAGCGGGGCCAGCACCTGTGAGAGCAGGTCCTTGGTGGTGGTCTTCCCGGACGAACCCGTGACTCCGACGACGGTCAGCTGCGGCAGCCGATCAAGGACGCTTCGGGCTAGACGGCCCAGAGCTCCTTCGGAGTCGCCGACCACGACCTGGGGAATCGATGCTCGCACGGGGCGCTCCACAAGAGCCGCGACCGCGCCCATCTTCGCCGCCGAGACCACGTAATCGTGGCCGTCGCGTTCGGCGCCGACCCGCGCCACGAACAACGCGCCGTCGACAGCCAGCCGTGAGTCGATCACAACCGGGCCGGTCACCCTCAGCCCGGCGTGCTGGGCCGAATCTTGCGCGGTGTCGTCGACCTCACCACCGACAGCATCGGCGATTTCGGCCAAGGTCATCGGTATCACCGCGTCGCCACCTCTATTTCACTCACCATGTCTGCCGATCTTGTCCAGGTGCTCCTCCCGGAGCACATCGCGGTCATCGAACGGGTGCACCGTGCCGCCGATCTCTTGGCCGGGCTCATGTCCCTTGCCCAGGACGACCACCGTGTCCTGAGGTCCATGAGCGCGAGCCAGAGCAGCGCGGATCGCGGCTCGCCGGTCCGCGACCTCCACCACCTCAGCACGCTCCTCTTCACTTATACGTTCCGCGCCGGCCAGAACTGCCGCTCTGATCTCCGGCGGATGCTCGAGCCTCGGATTGTCATCCGTCACTATCACGACGTCAGCGTTGCGTGCCGCCGCCGCCCCCATGAGTGGCCGTTTGTCTCGATCCCGGTTGCCGCCCGCCCCGGTCACGACCACGAGTCTCCCAGCCGGCCGCCCGGGCGTCTGGCTTCGCAGTGCTCGCAGTACATTCTCGATGGCGTCAGGTGTATGTGCGTAATCGACCACCATCATCGGCGCGTCAGGGTCGTCGACTCGCACCTGCTCCATGCGCCCGGGAACGCCTGGGCATCGTCCCACTCCGGCGGCCGCCACCTCCGGGTCCACACCGGCCTGTACGAGCATCACGACGGCAAGCGCGGAGTTGGCGACGTTGAAATCACCAGGCAGCGGGACCTGGAGTTCCACCGACCGGCCGCCGTCGACCAGCCTGGTCACCTCTCCCCGTTGGACTCGCCAGCCGGCTCGCGGATCCGCGGCCGGCCCGGGCGCCGACGCCGCGGCAGAGCTCGCTGCGGGTGCGGGCCCGCCGCTGGAGGCTGTGGCGACGGTGACGACCGGGATCTCGACCTCCGCCGCCAGCCGGCGTCCATGGGTGTCGTCGACGCAGATCACCGCCTGCCGGCTACGTCGCACCGAGAACAACCGGGCCTTCGCGCCGAAATAGTCCTCAAGATCGGTGTGGAAATCCAGATGGTCCCGTGACAGATTGGTGAATCCGGCGACGTCGTAAGAGATTCCGTCGGCGCGACCGAAAGCCAGGGCATGGCTGGACACCTCCATGACGCAGGCTTGAATGCCCCGCTCACGCATGACGGCCAGGATCGCCTGCATATCGGTCGCCTCGGGCGTCGTCCGCACGCTGGGCACCACCTCGTCCCCGACCCGGATCTCCACGGTGCCGATCATGCCGGTCACATATCCCGCATGACGGAGGCCGGACTCGAGCAGGTAAGCGGTGGTGGTCTTGCCGTTGGTGCCGGTCACGCCCAGCATGAGCAGGTCGTGCGCCGGATGCCGGTACACGGCCGCCGCGATCCCTCCGAGCCAGGCCCGCGGATGATCCACCACGATCATCGGCACCGCACCGCTCACCGAACCCCCAGCGGGTGTGTCCGGCGCCGCCCAGCCGGCGATCTCGGCGCCTTCCTCGTCGGTGAGAACCGCCGCCGCCCCGGCCCCGACGGCTGCGTCGATGAATCGCGCACCGTGTGTCACAGCTCCGGGCAAGGCCGCGTACAGGTCTCCCGGTCGTACTTGCCGGGAGTCATGTGTGATGCCCGATACCGTCAGGTCCCCGACCTCAGGTACCGCTCCGAGCGGAAGCAGCGACCTGAGGTTGGCCACTGGGTACGGCGCAAGGCCGCTCGGGCGCAAGCCTGACCACCCCGGACCAGATCCTGGGCCGGCGCTTCGCGGGGCTGCACCCGCACCAGACGCGTGCTCCTCAGTCATAGCTCAACCCCAGCGCGTTCCCCATCCCGGTCAAGAGATCGCGCGATTCTCGGGCGCATAGCCAGTCTCCGGGCTCGTCGGCCCGGAGACAAGGCTCGTCCACCCTGTACGGGTTCAGGAACAGGCTCTCGGCGGCTCTCTGCGACACGGCAGCAAAATCTACTCGGCGCGCAGCACGACGTGTGCGACGGCTCCGCCGTGAGCCGCTCGGTCAGCGCGTGTCTCAGGTGTCCGCGTCATCGTCCTCATCATCGGAGTCGCTTTGGTCCTCAATGATCTCGTCGGCGAAGAGCGGTAGTCGCGGCGGGTCGTCGGGCGAGGGCTGAACGCCCTCCATCTCCAGCGCAAAGCGGAGGATGTCCGCGAAGGCAGGCCCCGCGAGGCCACTCCCGGAGTTTCCGTTGCGTGGGTTCATGACCGAGACGGCGACGACGTACTTGGGGTCGTCGGCCGGGGCGAAGCCCATGAACGACGAGTTGAACTGCCGGTAACAACCGCAATCGGGGTCGATCCGCTGAGCAGTACCGGTCTTTCCGGCCACCCGGTACCCCTCGAGGGCCGATCCCTGCCCGGTGCCGCCCTCACCCATCACCGCTTCCATCATGGCGGTGACCTCCGCGGCGGTCTCCTCGCTGACCACACGTACCGGCTCGGCCTGATCGACCGGGTGCTCGTTGCCGTCGGCGTCGATCGTCGCCGAGATCAACGTCGGGTCCAGCCGCACTCCGCCGTTGGCGATGGCGGCGTACGCGGAGGCGATCTGGACGGCGTTCACCGAGACACCCTGCCCGAACGACACGTTGTCGCGTGTCAGGTCGGACATGTCGGACGGCAACCGCCCCGCGGTCTCGGCAGGTAGACCGATGCCCGTCTGGCTGCCGAGCCCGAAGTCCGCCAGGTAGTCGTACAAGACGTCCTGGTCGACCGCTTCGGTCGCCAGCAACGTCCCGACGTTGCTGGACTTGGCCATGACGCCGGTCAAGGTCATCTGCTGTTCGGGGTGGTTGTAGTGGTCCCGGATGGTGTGACCGCTACGCCGGATCCGGTCCGGTACCGAGAAGACTGACTCCGTCGTTGCCGCGCCTTCCTCGATGACCGCCGCCAGGCTGAGTGGCTTGAAGACCGAGCCGGGCTCGTAGGCCTCCTCCACCGCCTTGCTACCCCGGTCGGCCGCTTCCACGCTGTTGGGATCGGTTGGGTCGAGCGAAGGCACGCTCGCCATCGCGGTGATCTCGTGCGCGTCTGGTTCGAGTTTGATGACGACGGCGACGCCTGAGTCCGCGGCAGCGTTCTCTACCGCCTCGGCGAGCACTTCTTCGGCATACCACTGCATGTCCCGGTCGATGGTCAGTCGTAGTCCGTCTCCGGTGACCGGATCCTGCCGCGCGACGGCACCGGTGGGGATTCGCTGCCCGCCCGGGCTCTGCCGGTAGACGACCTGGCCGTCCTCGCCGGCCAGGAGATCGTCCTGGGAGAACTCCAACCCGGCGAGCGGGGTTCCGTCGGAGCCGATGAACCCGACGATGCTGCCGGCCACCGACCCTGCCGGATAGTCACGAAGTTCGGCGTTCTCCGCGCCGATGCCGGGAAGCTCCAGCTCCTGAATCTCTCGCCATACAGAGCCGGAAACGCTCTTCGCCACATAGGTGAACTGGCGATCTCCGGTCATCTTCTCCTGGAGTTCTGCGGCGCTATGCTCCAGGATGTCCTCCAGCTGGAGCGCGTAGCGGGCGGGGTTAGTGACCTCCGTCTGATCAACGAAGACGTGATATGCCTCGACCGCTTTGGCGAGAGGGGCACCGTTGCGGTCGACGATATCGCCACGGTCGGCGACCAGAGGTGTGGTCGTACGACCGATCTGGCTGGCGGTCACCGCGTAGGTCGACGCGTCGAGCCCCTGCAACTGCACCAAGCGACCGGCGAACAGGGACAGCAGCACACACCCGGCCACCATCAGCACCTTGAGCCGCTTGCGCGGATCGGCCAACCGGAGCATCCGCGGCGGGTGCTTCTTCTTCGCGACCTTGGGTTTCGGTGGCCGCCGAGCCGGCGGTCTGGCGGCCGGCTCACGTGCCGGCCTGGTACGACGGGTGGTCGCGCTCGGCGCGGAGCGGCCCGCCGCCGAGGGCGCACGGCGCGGTGCCGGCTTGGCCGCGCGCTTGGGACTGCCGGCGGACGGCGCAGATCTCCTGGCGCTCCCGGACGACGCCGGCCGTTTGCGTCCGGACGGCGGTTTGCCTTGGCCCCGGCCGGTGGACGAGGCAGCCGGGCGCGGAGTCCGGCGAGACTTGCCTGTTTGCTTGGGTTTGCCCCCCGACGAACGGCGGCGCGGCGGCTCCCGCCCGGTCACTCGCCCCCACCGCCTCCCGACGGCGTGCCCAGTTCTATGAACTCCAGGTTCTCGCCCGGGACCATCCCGAGCTCTTCGGCCCGCTCAGCCAGCCCCGCAGGGGACTCGAGAACGGCAACCTCGCTCGCCAGCATCTCGGCGCGGTCCCGCAACGCGGTCGTCTCCGCCTCGAGGCGGGCCAAGGCGAACGAGCCCTGTTGCAGTGCGGTGTTCAGCAGAAGAAGCCCAACCAGGCCGACACCCAGCAACAGCAGCACCAGCACCACGAACGGTGCCCGGGGCGACCGGGACGTACCCGGCAGCACGCGCAGCGTGTTATGCCGCCGTGGTGATCTCTGGATTCTCGGCGGCGTCAGCGCCTTTTCCGCACTCATGGGCATTCCTCCCCGTGTCCCCCGTGCCGGAACGTCTTCGCGACATTCCGTCTTTCACCCGAGCCGGCGCCACGTTCTCCCTCGCGAATCCGCTCGACGGCGCGTAGCCGGGCCGAAGCTGCGCGAGGGTTGGCATCGATCTCGGACTCGGCTGGTGCCTCCGCTCGGATCAGCAGCCGGAGTTCAGGGCGGTGCTCGGGAAGTTCGACGGGCAGGCCGGGCGGCGCAGTGCTGGACGCGCCGGCCGCGAAGGCCCGCTTGACGATGCGATCCTCGAGCGAGTGGTACGAAAGCACGACGGCGCGGCCACCCACGGCCAGAGCGCCCAAGGCAGCCGGTATCGCCCGGCGAAGCGAGTCGAGCTCGGCGTTGACCTCGATGCGCAGCGCCTGGAAGGTGCGTTTGGCAGGATGGCCACCGGTGCGCCGCGAAGGCGCCGGGATGACGTCGCGCAGCAGCTGTACCAGGCGCCCGCTGTCGGAAAACGGGCGCTCCTGCCGGGCCCGCACGACCGCCCGCGCGATTCGCGAGGCGAATCGTTCCTCGCCGTACTCACGCAGGATGCGGGTGAGATCCCCAGCGCTGTACGTGTTCAGCACATCGGCGGCCGTAGGCCCCTGAGAGTGCTGGTCCATACGCATGTCGAGAGGGGCGTCGTGGGCGTAGGCGAAGCCACGCTCTGCCTCATCGAGCTGGAGCGAAGACACTCCGAGGTCGAAGAGCACACCCTGCACCTGGCCGACCCCTTGGTCGGCCAGCACGTCCGTCAGCTCGTCGTATACGGCGTGCACGGGTGTGAAGCGGGCTCCGAACCGGGCCAGGCGCCGGCCGGCGCGCCGCAGCGCTTGCTGATCACGGTCTACGCCGATCAGCCGTGCTTCAGGACATGCCTCGAGCAGGGCCTCGGCATGTCCACCGAGGCCCAGCGTGGCATCGACCACGACACTGCCGGGCTGCTGCACGGCCGGGGCGAGCAGCTCGGTGATCCGCGGTAGCATAACCGGGACGTGGGCGGCGTCCGGCGAACCTTCTTCGGCCACGGTCGCCTCCTCACTGGCTCTGCTTCCCGGCAGGGAGTTTCTTGGTCCCGGTTCCTTCGCTCTGGCTCGACCGCTCATGCGACCAGGTCCCCGCCCGCTCGATTTCGTCGGTACTGCCTGGCACCGGGGAAGGTGCGCCAGGGAGTTGTGAGCGGGCCGGAGACCTCGTCGCACGAACTGAATGGGCCTGAACGGCTCGGTGACGGCTCGAGGCAAGTGCGCGGCCATCAGAAGATTCCCGGTAGCACCTCCTCGGAGATGTCGGCGAACATCGGCTCTTTCTCGGACTGGTAGGTCTCCCACGCCTCGGAGGACCAGATCTCGACCCTCGTCATGGCGCCGACGACAGTGCACTCCCGCTCCAGCCCCGCGTAGGTGCGAAGCCCGGCCGGAATGGTGATGCGCCCCTGCTTGTCCGGAACCTCGTCGCTGGCTCCGGCGGCGAGCATCCTGGCGAAATCCCGCGTGCCTTTGTGGGTGAACGGTGCGGCGCGCAGTTGCTCGGTGAACCGCAGGAACTCCGCGCGTGGCCACACGTAAAGACAGCGCTCCTGCCCCCGTGTGATCACAACGCCCTCCGCCAGGTCTTCCCGGAACTTCGCGGGGAGAAAGAGCCGCCCTTTGTCGTCCAGGCGAGGGGAATGGGTGCCCAGAAACATGAGCCCCACCTCCCCGTCGGCTAGGCCACTCTCGCTCCATTGACCGCCACTCTACTCCACTTTCCCCCACTTGCAACCACATGGCGCCCCACCACTCCCCCTCGTGCCCCACCGCCGCCCAATTCGCCCGTGATCATGAGCGCCGCAATGTCGCCCAGGCGACCGAAATCTGCTCATGATCACGGCGTCGAAACTCAACCGCCACGCCACGGCCCAGGCGGTGAGCCGCGATTCAAGCGGCGCCCCGAGCGGGCGGGGGCTCGTTTCTCGGCGCGCAATTTGCGAGACTCGGAACACGAGCACCACGCTCGAAGCCGGTCCGAAGGAGAAGCCCAGTGCCCGAGCCCCCGCCCCCGCCTCCACCTGCCGGGCCCGCCAGTACCGGCACGCCCCGTGAGGACCGCTCAGGTGAGCTCGATCTTTCGGATCTCACTGAGACCGCGGATCGCCTTCAAACCGCTATCGGCGCGGTCGTCGAGGGCAAGCCGGAAGCCATCGAGCTCGCCCTCACGGTGCTCTTCGCCGAAGGCCACCTGTTGATCGAGGACGTACCTGGTGTCGGGAAAACGCTGCTGGCCAAATGCATCGCACGGGCCGTGGACTGTTCGGTCCGCCGGATCCAGTTCACCCCGGATCTCATGCCCAGCGACGTCACCGGTGTTTCAGTGTTCAACCAGGAGAGCCGTCAGTTCGAGTTCAGGCCCGGAGGTGTCTTCGCCAACGTCGTCGTCGGCGACGAGATCAACCGCGCCTCACCCAAAACACAGTCCGCCTTGCTCGAGTGCATGGAAGAGCGTCAGGTCACCGTCGACGGCACCACATACCAGCTCGAGTCCCCGTTCATGGTGGTGGCCACTCAGAACCCCATCGAGATGGAAGGCACCTATCCCCTGCCCGAGGCCCAGCGCGACCGGTTCATGGCGCGGTTGTCCATGGGATATCCGTCAGCGTCCGCCGAACTCGACATGATCGACACGCACGGCGCCTACACCGGACTCGACGCTCTCGAACCGGTCACCGATGCCGCGCACATGACCAAACTGATCGGGCTGGTCCGGTCGGTCTACGTCTCCGACGCCGTCAAGCAGTACGCCGTCGCGTTGTCCAGCGCGAGCCGCAACTCCCCCGAACTGCGGCTCGGGGCTTCCCCCCGGGCCACCCTCCACCTGGTGCGAGCCAGCAAAGCGTGGGCGGCACTCGACGGCCGTGACTACGTCCTCCCCGACGACCTCCAAGCGCTCGCGGCGCCTGTCCTCGCACATAGGCTGCTGCCCACGGCCGAGGCACAGATCGGCCGACGCGAGGCCGCCCAGGTGGTCACCGATCTTGTCCAGCACGTTCCGGTTCCGGAAGGTCATCCGCGCGCGTGAGTCGCTCTCTCTCCGGCCTCACTCGCCGCGGCTGGATGTTCGTGTCGCTCGGCGGGGGGATAATCCTGGGCGCTGTGCTCGTCGGACAGCGTGATCTTCTGCGGGCTGGAATCCTGCTGTTCATTCTTCCGCTCGGCAGCCTGATCGTCGCTGCCCGCAGCCGCGTTCGGCTCGAAGCGCAACGCACCATCGACCCCGCTCGAGTAGAGGCAGGCTCCCGCGCCACCGTCCATCTGAGACTGTCCAACCGCAACCGGATACCGAGCGGCGTCGTTCTCGCCGAAGACACCCTGCCTTACACGTTGGGCCAGCGGCCCCGATTCGTCCTCGACCACGTCTGGTCACGTTTCAGCCGCGACGTCACTTACACCCTCCAGCCATCCTTGCGCGGCAGGTTCTCCATCGGGCCGCTCGCCATCCGGATCACCGACCCCTTCGGGCTGGTCGAGTTGCGCCGGTCGTTCAGCGACGTCGGCACCCTCATCGTGACCCCCACGGTGCGGCCGCTCCCGCCAGTCCGGCTGACCGGCGAGTGGAGCGGCAGCGGCGAGACCCGGCCCCGGGCGATCACCACCTCCGGAGACGAAGACGTCACGGTCCGGGTGTACCGCGACGGCGACGACATGCGGCGGGTACATTGGCGTGCCACCGCGCACCACGGCGAGCTGATGGTGCGCCGCGAAGAGCAGCCATGGCAGAGCCGGGCCAGCATCCTGCTCGACAACCGCCTCAGCGGGCACGCGGGAGACGGCCCTGATTCCTCCCTCGAATGGGCCGTGAGTGCTGCCGCCTCGATCGGCGTCCACCTCGTCGACCGCGGATATGTCGTTCGGTTGCTGAACGACGACGACGATTCCCAGCCCGCGGACTGGCACCACTCCGTCCGAGAGCCGGCCGACTCCCGGATTCACCTCCTCGACACGCTTGCGGTCGCCTCGGCCAGCCGGCGTGCCTCGGTCGCGCATTGGGCCGACTTGATCGCGGGCACGGAGTCTGCCACCGGCATGCTGATCGCTGTCCTCGGCCGAATGCAGCCCGAGGAAGCGAAGCTGGTTGCCCGGCTGCGCCAGGGCACGTCCGCGGCGCTCGCGGTACTCGTCGACGCCGCTTCATGGACAGCGATGGCCGAATCGGAGACCGAACGGGTCAGGCAGACCGAGGTCACCCAGATCCTGCGTCGTGGCGGATGGACGGTCATCGACGCTCAACGCCACGAATCGGTCTCCACGGTGTGGGAGCGGCTGGGCCTCGAGCGCACACTCGGAGGTGCAGCGTGAACAGCCGGACCCGGCCGACCGTGGTGGGTGGCATCGCCGCACTGGTCTCGATCGTTCCGTTGCTCGAGCTCACGGTCGACGCCAGCTGGGTCGCGCAGGCCGTGCTGGCAGTTGTCATCGTGGTCGCCATCGGCTACACCGGCCGTTACTTCCGCGTCCCCGCGGTGCTGACGCTACTCGCGCAGATCTTGGCCCTGACATGGTGGATCGGCCTGCTCATCGCCGCCGATCTCGCATGGTTCGGCGTGTTCCCCAGCACCACGTGGCCGGCTCGATTCATCGATGTGTTCACCCAGGGCGCGGAGAGCATCAGCGTGCTCAGTACGCCGGTGCCCATCACCGACGGCATCCTTGTGTACCTCGTGGCGGGCGCCGGCGGCATCGCGATATTCGTGGACCTGCTCGCAGCGGCCCTGCGCCGTTCGGTCCTGGCCGGCGTGCCTCTTGCCGCGGCATACACCGTCACCGCCAGCATCGAAGGCGGCGACATCGGGTGGTGGTGGTTCGTGCCGCCGGCCGCAGGTTTCATGGCGCTGCTGGTGGTCGAAAGCCGTGCCCGGGTCTCGGCGTGGGGGCACCCAACCGATCCACATCGCAACGCGTCGGGATTGCCCGCCACCAACGCGTTGGCACGCAACGGCCGCCGGGTGGGGGTTGTCGCGCTTTCAGCGGCGATCGCCGTGCCGGCATTCGCTCCCGTCCTCACCGATGGCCTCGTCGACGGACGCGGTGGTGGCGGCGGAGGAAGCGGCGACGGCCGCACCATCCGTACCGACAACCCCATCCTCGATCTGCAACGAAACCTGACCCGCCCGGACAACGTCGACGTCTTACGCTACGCCGCGTCGGACGAAGCGCCCCACTACATTCGCACCGTGACGCTGGATGCGTTCGACGGCGAGGTATGGAAGACCTCGGACCGGCCGGTTCCGGAATCGCAGCGAGTAGCGGATGGCATGCCGGAGCCGCCGGGCCTGGATCTCGACGATCCGGCGGAGGTCGAGTTCGAATTCGCGATCACCGACAACTACAGCTCTCGATGGCTGCCTCTGGCGTATCCCGCGCAGCAGATCGAGATTGCCGGAGACTGGCGTTACGACGTCACCACCCTCGATGTGGTCTCCACCGACGAGGATGTCCTGGGCGCGGACTACACCGCCGTCAGCCTGGACATCACCATCGAAGCCGAACAGCTGCAAGAAGCCCGCTCACCCAATCCCGACGTCGAGGAGCTGACCGAGCTCCCCGAAGAACTCCCGGCCATCGTCACGGACCTCGCCGACGAAGTCACCCAGGACGCGGAGGACGACTTCGCGAAGGCCGCGGCACTCCAGCAATGGTTCCGAGGTCCGGCATTCACCTATGACCTCTCCACGCAGCCCGGGACATCATCCTCCGCGCTGGCGGACTTCCTCGAAGACCGACGCGGATACTGCGAGCAGTTCGCCGCGACCATGGCGATCATGGCTCGCTATCTCGACATCCCGGCCCGGGTGGCCGTCGGATTCACACCTGGGACGTTCGAGGGCGGCGGCACCTGGCTGGTCCGTGCCCACGACGCCCACGCCTGGCCCGAGCTCTATTTCGAAGGTGCGGGTTGGGTGCGATTCGAACCCACCCCCGCATCGCGTACCGGCACGGCGCCGAGCTGGACCATCGAACCGAGCCCGGACACCCCCGACGACCAGCCCGACGAGCCCGACGCCACCAGCACGGCCGACTCGCGGGACAATCTCGACCAGTTGCCTGAGGACGATCTGCTCGGCGGCGGCGGCGGAGCTACCCCCACGGATTCCTCGCCTTGGCCTCAAGCCGTGGCACTGGCATTGCTCGGCGCGTTTGTGCTGGGCAGCACACCATCCGCGATCGCGCGGCTACGTCGCTGGCGGCGCTGGCAGCGCGCCGGTCAGGACACCACGGCCGCCGCGGCGGCAGCATGGTCTGAGGTCAGTGAAGCCGTCCGGGACGCCGGTTACTCGTGGAATCCCGCGGCGACTCCGCGGGTGGCGGGACGCACTATCGCTACCAGCACCGGCATCAGCGGAGAGATGCGCACGCTTCTCGATCATCTGGTCAGTGTGGTGGAGCGCGCCCGCTACGCCCGCTCTGCCGAGCCGGTACCGGAGCTGCGCACCGATACCGCCCTGTTCTGCAGATCGCTGCTACGTTCGCAACCGGTACATCGGCGAGCGCGCGCCTTCTTGTGGCCCGCCACGCTGACCGATGCCTGGACCAATGCGGCACAGAAGGTCAGCGCGGCCCTGGATTGGCTCGACGACGCCGGGCCACGCCTCCGGGCGTCCCTGGCTCGTTCGCGACGATAACGCGCTGGCTCCCGACGCTGCCCGGGTATGGCTGCGCAGCGCTTGCTGGCGGGAGCATTGATCGGCGCCCGTCCCCCAGCCACACCCCGCCTGGGCGCCACAGACGGAAAGAGACCGGCATTACGGAGCACTAGCCCGCTGCCGTTTCGGAAAGGACCGACGCGAGCAAATCGGACAGTCTGTTGGCGAGCGAGACGAAAAGCCCCGCCTCACCACAGCCGTGGTTGGGCGGGACATCACGACAAGGCCGCAACACCGCGAAAGCGGCAACGAGTGACCTACCGGCCGACCCGAACGGACGTCGTCAGTTGCCGAAGCCGCGCTCGCGCCGCTGGCGCCAACGTTCCTCCAGGCGCTGCATATACGAGCTGTTGGGTTGCCTTCGGCCGGACGAGCGACGCTGCCGTCGCGGCGCGCCCGGACTGATGTCAGGCACGTCTTCCGGCTCCGCGGTGGCTTCGGGCGTGCGTCTCCAGGACGTGACGCCGAGCCATGCCGAGCCCAGCATGACGACGAACCCAGCGACACCGACCGGGATCACCTGGGTGATCGCGCCAGACATCAACAACACGACACCAATGACGAACGCGATGCCAGACCAGACGGCGCGGCGCACGTATTGGCGACGTAGGTCCGAGCCACGCATGGTGGTGGCGAACTTCGGATCCTCGGCCTGGAGCGCCTGCTCCATCTGCTCGAGCAGCCGCTGCTCATGATCGGAGAGAGGCACCGTTCCCCTCCAACGAACGCGGGCTTACATCTGTCTACTGCTGTGACTTCAAGCATATGCCCTGATAGCGCCAGGGGAAAGCCAGGGTCGCCTATGTTGGACGTTCGATAGGCCTCAGCCGGCCGGCCCGGCCGGTGACCCGCCTGCTCCAGGCCGCTTTACGGGGCTCGACGCATCGAAACGATCGCGTGCAGGGCGCCGGCGAGGGGACGCAGTTCCGGGTGGGAAGCGGCTTGAGCTTCCAGCGCTGAGAGCGCACGGACGTCGGCGGGATCGTCGACGAGTGTCCCCGGCACCAGGTCGGTGAAGATCCGTACGCCATGAATCTCGTCGACGACGAATCCCACGCTGGCGAGCAGCGCCCCCAGGCCGGCCTCGCTGAATCGTCGCGGCAGTGGATCCGTGGCGCCCCAACGTCCGTCCGGATCCTCGAGCAGGTGCTTGGCTTCTTCCAGATGCCCCGCGACTGCCTTTCCGATGACAGCCGCGTTCCGCTGGGCCGTGACGATGCTTCCGATCGCCGAAGGGCGCAGGCAGGAGGCGATACCCGCCAACGCCGTGGCGGGGTCGTCGGCCACTTCCAGCACGCCGTGGCAGAGCACGACGTCCGCCGTTTCCGCTCCGATGAGCCCAGGAAGCCCGGCAGCGTCTCCCTGAACTGCTTCGACCTGATCGGTGACCCCGGACTCCAGTGCCCGTTGCCTCAGCGTCGCCAGCGCGTTCGGACTAGGATCGACGACGGTGATCCGGTGCCCTTGCGAAGCCAGCGCGACCGCGAAGACGCCGCTGCCGCCGCCCACGTCGAGGATGTCGAGCGCGGAGTGTCCCAGCTGCGCTTTCCGGCGCTCGAGCAAGGCGACCACCTGGCTCCACAAGGCCGCCGTGCGAGCTCCCTGGTGCGGATTGTCCGGCATCTGGTCTCCAGTGTTGGTCCGGTGCATGAGCGTGGAGTCGACGACGACAATAGGTCCAGTATCGGCTGATCGTCACCCGAATGGCTGCCATGACACGGCGACCGGTCCGCTGACGCTCCCTTTCGCGGCGGGCCCGCGCCGACGATCATCGCGGCTGTGGCGGCCCGGGTCTCGGGTGCGGAACAAGGATCAGCTGTCGCTCGAGCGCGCCCACAGGTTGAGCCCGGCCTCGAACAGATGCTCGTCGATGGTCGCGATCTCGTCAGCGGTCAGCTCCGCATTCTCCAACGCGCCCAGGCTGTCGGTCAGCTGCTCGACAGTGCGGGCACCGATCAGGACTGACGTCACCCGCTCATCTCGCAAAGCCCAGCTGAGCGCGAGCTGTGCCAGAGTCTGATTGCGCCCGGCCGCGATCTCGTTGAGCGCGCGAAGCCTCGCACGTATGTCGTCGGTGATGATCGAGGCGTCGAACGATCCCGGCCGCGCCGCTCGGGCGTCGTCGGGAATACCGTTCAGATACTTGCCGGTCAAGAGTCCCTGCCCCAGCGGCGAGAACGCGATCACTCCGACACCCAGTTCGCCCACGGCGTCCAGCAGATCGTTCTCGATCCACCGGTTGAACATCGAGTACGAGGGCTGGTGGATGGTCAGCGGCGTTCCGAGTTCGGCCATGATCCGCGCGGCTTCTCTGGTCCGGTCCGCAGAATACGACGAGATACCCGCGTACAACGCCCGGCCGGACCGCACAGCCGTGTCCAGCGCACCCATCGTCTCTTCCAGCGGCGTGTCCGGATCGAACCGGTGAGAGTAGAAGATGTCGACGTAATCGAGGCCCATCCGCTCCAGCGAGGCGTCGAGGCTGGCCAGGAGGTACTTACGCGAACCCCACTCTCCATAAGGCCCCGGCCACATGTCGTAACCGGCCTTGGTGGAGATGATCAGCTCGTCACGATACGGCCGGAAGTCCTCGGCAAAGATCCGGCCGAAGTTCTTCTCGGCCGAGCCAGGGGGCGGCCCGTAGTTATTGGCCAGATCGATGTGATTGACGCCATGGTCGAAGGCTGTCCTGATGATCTGGCGCTGGGTGGCCAGCGGCGTCTCGTCGCCGAAGTTCTGCCACAGGCCGAGTGAGACCTCCGGCAATCGCAGGCCGGTGCGGCCACAGCGCCGGTACGTCATGGACTCGTAGCGGTCCTCCGCTGCCCGGTGCGGAGCATGGACACTGAGGTCTTTTGGTGGTCGTTGACTCATACATGGGAACCTACATCTCGTGCCGAAACGCCGTTCACGCCGCCGCCCGGATCCGCAGCCGGGGCAACATCCTATTGACACCGGCACCGCTGAGCTCGTTCCAGACGGCGACGGATCCGGCGGCTGGACCGTCGTCGTCAACGGCGCACCCAGTTCATATGTTGATCTCGACAATCCCACGCGACTCGAGTTCGAGTACGTTCAATGGACCGGTCACATACTCGACGTGGTGGCTCCCGAGGCAGCACCGATCGACGCCGTGCACATCGGCGGCGCCGGCTGCACACTCGCGCTCTACACAGCCGCCACCCGGCCCGGGTCTCGTCAGCTCGTCTTCGACGTGGACGCCGCGCTGGTCGTCCTCGCCCGCCAGGCATTCGGCCTGAAGAACGTCAACGGTCTACGACTAAAGGCAGCCGACGGCCGCGCCGGCCTCGCCACTCTCCCCGACGCCAGCGCCGACGTCGTCATCCGGGACGCGTTCGACCAGACGGCGGTGCCGCCCCATCTCGCGACGGTGGAGTACCACCGGGAGGTGGCCAGGGTGCTGCGTCCAGACGGTATCTACGTGGCCAACGTCGCCGACAACGTCCAGGTGCGCGACTCGCGGGTGGAAGCGGCGGCGGCCCAGACCGTCTTCACCGACGTAGCCATGGTGGCCGAGCCGGCGCAGCTCCGCGGTCGCCGCTACGGCAATGTGCTGATCCTCGCGTCACTGACGCCCCTCCCGGAGGACGCGCTCGTCCGCCGCCTCGCGGGCGGGGCGGTACGGGCCCGGTACGTCGGCGGCGAGCGCGTGCGCGAACTCACCTCCGGCCACCACCCCCACCACGACCCCACCTAGATGATCATGTTTGGTGGGTTTTCTCGTGCGTCACCACGCCTGCAGACATGGTGACGCACGAGAAGTCCTCGGTATGTGCCCGTCGGTCATCGGCCCGCAAGCCTGCCGCGGCATCGCGCCGAACTCCTAGCCGAGCTTCTCCTTCAGGATCCGCGCGTCGACCTGCCGGCGGGACTCGAGATAGTGCTCGGGGTCGTAGCTGAACGAGTTGTATCGCAGCTCGCCCCCCTGATCCACATAAGACCGCGCTGTCGCGTCATCGGTCAGCTCGCGCAGCAGTTGCAGTGCTCGGTGGTCGTCCATGGCCTGGGTGAAGACCCGATGACGCAACGAGAGCAACGGGTGTCCGTCATCGCCGGGGTAGACGATGAACGCGTCACCGGCCGGGAACGCCCCACCGGCACATGTGTCCTGGAACGGGTTGACGGCCCGGAGCGAGAACTGGGTCCGCCAAAAGTTGAAACCCCAGTGCAGGAACCCCGGAGCTCCGGCCACGAAGAGCTGACGCCCCAGGACCCGGTTCCGCAGCGAGGGCAGGCCGATGAATCGGTTGGCGACATCGCGGTGCTGGGATACGCAGTGGTAGACCCACGGGCTGGTGCCGCTCTCGAGGAACGGCCGCACGTGGTTGGTGGCCACGATGGGTGTTTCCACAACGCCGTCTTGCACGAATGTGAAGTCGCTGAGAGCGTCTGCCACCGTCGCGCCCTGAAGAAGGTCGGCCACGACCGCACGCGCCGAACGGTAGTCCTCGAGCATCTCCTCACGAGGCTCGTCGCTGATGTGAAAGAAGACGTCGCCACCCCAATGTAAGTCGAGGTAACGGCGCAGTTGCGGGATGAGCTGCTCCATCAGATCCCGGTAGCGTGAATCGGTGGCGGGGATGTGCCAGCCGAAGCGGTGCTCGATTCCTGCCGGGGTGTCGACATAAATCGCGGGTGTGGCGCGGGCACCCCACTGGGTGAACAGATGGGCTATCTCGAGCGTGCGGATGCCGTGCCGTTCACACATCCGTAGCCACCGCTCCAGCCGCTCGAACCCGAACCGGTAACCGCTGCCGTCGTCGGCGATCTGAATCAGCTGGACAGGGGTGCGGGTATGTCCGACAGCGGTGTCGAGCGGCGGGGTCCAGGTCGGCGTGAGGATCGAGTTGACGCGCATCTGGGCCGCGGCGGCAACGTAGCGGTCGAGGATCTCCCAGTGATCCTCGCTGAAGACGTCGGCCCCGTAGTACTCGGCAAGGCAGTCAGCGTGAAGCCAGTGGGTGTTGATGATGTCGAGCTCCGGCAACGCCACCGGATGGATCGTGACGGGCAACTCGGTCCGGTATAGCTGTTCGTCCGTCCTCTTGTCGGTCACGACGATGGCGAGCTCGTGCTGACCCGCGAGCGCGGGGTCGTCGAGCTGAATGTCGATCCAGATCGAACGCCAGTAGCCGACGGCAGGAGCGATCTCGTCCTGGGGACCGAGCGGGCGCAGCAGGTCCGGGTACAGGCCGGGGGTGTCTCTCAGGTAACCGTCGTCGTGCCCGTCGAACGCGAGGAGTGTGGCGGGTACCAACTCGACCACACTCATCCGCACATGTTCCGCCAACGGTCCTTCGGCCCAGGCGCGCAGCGGCGGCAGAGATTGGAGATTGTCGACCGCGGGAGGCAGGAACGCGATCTGCGCGCAGAGCGTCTCGCCAAGGAACCCGGATAGTGCAGATCCGCTCCGGGCCGGACGTGGACGTTCGTCGGGGAAGACCTTCTCCAGGCAGTCGACGGTGTAGAAACTCCATTCGGGCCGGAGTTCGCGGCCATGGCGCACAATGATCATCCTTTCAGTCCGACGGAGGCAACGCCCTGGACAAACTGTCGTTGCAGCACGAGATAGATCAGGAACGGAACCAGGAAGGAGACCGTCGCACCGGCCATCACGAGGCCGTACTCGGTGACGAAACGGCCCTGAAGCCTCGCTGCCGCCAAGGTGACTGTCTGCATGGATTCGTCGGAGATCACGACGAGCGGCCACAGGAAGTCGTTCCATGTCGTGAGAAACGTGAAGACCGTGAGAGCGACGAGCACCGGCCGGATCAAGGGGACCACGATGGCGACGAAGACCCTGCGGTCAGAAGCGCCGTCGATCCGGGCCGCCTCGAGCAACTCGTCCGGCACGTTCGACATGAACTGACGGATCAGGAAGACCCCGAAGGCGTTGATGATCGGCAGGATCAGGGCGATATGAGTATTGAGCAGGCCGAGGTCCCGCACGATCACGAAGAGCGGGATCATCGTCACCTGAACCGGGACCATCATCGTGGCGATGTAAATCCAGAACAGCGTCTCAGATCCGGGAAACGGCTTCTTGGCGAAGGCGAAGGCGGCAAGCGAACTGACAACGAAGTTGACGACGCAGGCGAGCGTCACTACCAGAGCGCTGGTGACGAGTGCGCGGCCGAACCCGTAGTCGGTGAACAGCCGGACGAAGTTGTCGAGCTGCAGGCGGTCCGGGTCAAACGAAAGCGACACGGTGTCGGCCCGCTGGATGCCTGTCACGACCATGAAGGCGAACGGCAGCAGAGCCACCACGACCAGCAGAAGCAGTACACCGTTGACCCCTAGGTCGGCAATTCTCTTGAGCATCGTCTCCCCTACTTCCGGTTCAGCAAGACACGCTGGGCAAAGGAGACCAGGAAAACGATCACGAAGAGCACCATCGCCATCGCCGAGGCATACCCCATCTGCATGTTCTGAAAGGCCGCGCCATAGATGGCCATGACCAGCGTGACGGTGCCACCTCCCGGCCCGCCGGCCGTCATGGTGTACACGAGGTCGAAGACCTGGAACGACCAGATCGTGCCGAGGATGACCACGAGCAGTGTCACTGGCCGCAGTGAGGGGATGGTGATGCTCCAGAACTGCCGGATCCCCCCAGCACCATCGATGGAGGATGCCTCGTAGATCTCGTTGGGGATGGCGAGCATCCCCGCGTAATAGATGACCAGGAAGTACCCGATGTTCTTCCACACCGTGACGAGTGAGACGACGACGAGCGCGGTGACGGGCTGTCCCAGCCAGTTGACGTTGTCAATCCCGGCGACGCCGAGCACAGTGTTGACCAGACCATGGTCGGTAGCCAGCAGATACCGCCACACACTGCCGACGATCACCATTGAGGCGATCACCGGGATGAACAGGGCGGATCGAACGAATGCCCCGAACCGGTGACGGGTCCGGCGCGCGACCATCGCCGCGATGACCAGCGCGAGCACAGTCTGCAACGGCACCGATATGAATGTGTAGACGAGCGTCTGCCACATGGCTTGCCGGAACGCGCCGTCGCTCAGAAGGGTCCGATAGTTGTCCGGCCCCACCCAGCTCGGTGATCGCAGCAATGAGTAGTCGGTGAGGCTGTAGTACGCCGACAACAGGATCGGCGTCACGATGACCACCGCGATCACGACCAGGCTCGGCATGACGTACCAGACCCCGGAGAAGGGGCGGAGCTTGCTCGGCCGTCGTCCCGGCTTTCCCACGGTGCGACCGGTGCCGACGTCGGCGTCGGCCTGAACCGCGCTCGCCTGCGTTCTGTTCGTCGTCATACCGTCAGTTCTGCGCGTTCTCGAGCGCGCGGTCGCCTGCCTCGGCGGCGTCAGTGAGCGCCTGCTCCGGGCTCTTCTGGCCGAGCATCATCTGTTGCAGATTGGTGTGCAGGGCGTTGTAGACCGACGAACTCCCGGCGACGATCGGGAGGCTGCGCTGAATCTCCGGCTGTGCGTAGAAGCTCTCAAACACCTGCGGGCCGACGTACTCCGCGCCTTCGGTGAGCGGCGGGTACGGGGCGAGCTGATGGAACTGGGCCATTTGCTCCGGCGAGGTGATGTACGCAACCAGATCGGCACAAAGCTGCTTGTCCGGGCATTTGTCGAGCATCACCAGCGCATCCGCTGCCACGAAGGTCGCTCTGGTCTGCCCTTCGAGGCTGTCGACGAAACCGAGTTCGAAGTCTCCCTCCTCGAAATTCGGATAACGTGCGTCCGAGGAGAAGACAAACGCCGTTTGACCCTGAGTGAACTGCGCCTCCACATCGTCGCCGATGAGACTCGTGACCGCCTCGGTCATGATGCCGGACTCACGCAACTCCCACAGGAACTCCGCGGCGGCAAGACCCTCGGCCGAGTCGAAGGCCGTCGCGGTGCCTTCCTCGTTGAAGAGTTCGCCACCGGCTTGCCATAGCAGCGGAAAGAAGGTCTCGTTCAACATCCCGGGGTGGCCGCCCCACGGCTGCTGGACGGGCGTGATACCCGCGTCGAGAAGCCTCTGGCAGGCCTCGAGGAATTCCATCCACGTCTGCGGAGGTTCGTCGACCCCGGCCTCCCCGAGGAGATCAGCGTTGTAATAGAGCACCCGCGCTCCGCCGACGACGAGCGGGATCGCTACCTGCTCACCGCCTACCTGACCTTCGTCGAGGTAGAGATAGTCGGGAGCATCCGAGTTCGGCAGATAGTCATCGAACGGGACCAGCGCTCCTTGGGAGTGGTAATCCCCAATCATCTCGGCGTACATCAGGCCGACATCCGGCCCTTCACCTCCAGTGATGCCGGTCAGATACGCTTCCTCGTAGTTCTCCCACGGGATGATCCGGACGTTGACGTCGACGCCATGCTCGTCCTCGAAGTTCTCGAGGATCGGCGCCCAATCCGAAGCGTCACTGATGTTCGCTTGGGGCGGCAGCCATAGAGCGAGCGAGTCGACGTCTCCGCCTTCGCCACCGCCGCAGGCCGTCAGCCCGACAGTGCCGATGACGGCGGCGCTAAGCATCGTTGATCGGCTGCGCTTCATTGTTTCCTCCTAGTCGCGGGCAACCGCTTGCAGCGAGGGCGCTTCTCTTCATCTTTTCGTTGCACCCTACAACGACTATCGGGTCTTGACGCCTATTTCTGATCGAAATTTGCAGTCCGGCATCAGCTTTGAGCAGTCCCGACTCGGCCCTAGCGACATGTTGGCGTTTCGCCGAAAGCTAATCTGCGCTGCCCATTTGCCCACATGGACAGGGGACCGCGCGCGACAATGCCTGTTACTTGATGATTTAGCCGTCAATCAGTCAACTACCGTCATGTAGTGTGATCGAGCGTGGAGGAGATGGAGAACCTTGGCCACACGCCGCCTGAGGCGTCGGCACTCAGGCTCAGGACGCGCAGGGCACCCCCGCGGCTCACGCCTAAGCCGTCCAGCCTCTCCGGAGGGCCACTCCCAGCTTCTTTCCCAGCCACGTCAGATGTGACCACGAGTGGCAAGCACTAGCCGGCAACGGCGGATGAGGCCGCGCGGGCGAGACTGGATGCCTCGGTTACCGCGCGGCCTCATCACCAGCGGACGCGTCAGGGGGTCTTATTCGGAGCCGGGGCCTGGTTTCTGCCAGGCCCCGGGTGTCTATTCGCTAGCTGCAGCCGCTAGTGGAACCGCAGCCTTCGCAGACGTAGCAGCTTCCCGCCGGGCGCATCTTCGTGCCACAGGTGACGCAGAGCGGCGCGTCGGTGCTGGTGCCCTGGAGGACTTCCAGCAACTCAGCTGACGTGTGGGCCTGGGCCGGAGCGGGTTTCGCGGCTTTCTCCTCGACCCTGCCAAGCGTTTCCACCGCTTCCGTCTCCGCAGCTGGCACCACGGGTGCGGACTGACGGAATGACTCGACCTCGACGTCGTCTTCGTCCACCGGCGCGTACTCGCCGGTCTGAAGTTGCTGCGTCCGCTCGGCAGCAGTGTGTATGCCGAGCGCGGACCTGGTCTCGAACGGCATGTGATCCAGCGCGAGACGGCGGAAGATGTAGTCCACCACACTCTGAGCCATTCGCACGTCTGGATCATCGGTGACGCCGGACGGCTCGAACCGCATGTTGGTGAACTTCTGCACGTACGTTTCGAGTGGGACGCCGTACTGCAGCGCTATGGAGATGGCGATGGAGAACGCATCCATCACACCGGCCAACGTGGAACCCTGCTTGCCGAGCTTGAGGAAGACTTCGCCCAGGCCGTCGTCCGGATACGAACCGGCCGTCACGTACCCCTCAGCACCTCCGACGGTGAACGACGTCGTGCGACTCGGACGCGATTTGGGCAGCCGCTTACGGATCGGCCGGTATTCAACCACGACTTCCCGCTCGGCTTCCTTACCCGACTTACGGGTGCTGCCGTCGGACAACGGCTGGCCCACCTTGCAGTTGTCACGATAGACGGCCAGCGCCTTCAGGCCGAGTTTCCAGCCCTGCAGATAGACGTTCTCGATCTCGTCGATCGTGGCCGATTCCGGCATGTTCACCGTCTTGCTGATGGCCCCGCTCAAGAAAGGCTGCACAGCGGCCATCATCTTGACATGGCCCATCGGCTCGATGGCTCGGGGCTGACCAGCCGCGCAGTCGAAGACCGAATAGTGCTCCGGCTTCAGGCCAGGGGCATCAACAACATTGCCGTGCTCGGCGATGTACTCGACGACCGCCTCGACGGTCTCCTCCGCGTAGCCGAGCTTGCGCAAGGCCTCAGGCACCGTGTGGTTGACGATCTGCATCGAGCCGCCACCCACCAGCTTCTTGAACTTCACCAGGGAGAAGTCAGGCTCGATGCCCGTGGTGTCGCAGTCCATCATGAAACCGATGGTGCCGGTAGGCGCCAGCAGACTCGCTTGGGCGTTCCGCCAGCCGTTCTTCTCACCGATCTTGTTGCCCTCTTGCCAGTATCGTGTCGCGACCTTCTGCACATCCCCGTCGAGTGCGAAGTAGGTCCGCAAGGCATCGTTGGCAGCGGCGTGCTTTCGCATCACCCTGGCGTGTGCATCGGCGTTGCGGGCATACCCCTCGTAGGGTCCCACCACACCGGCCAGTTCAGCCGAACGCTTGTAGGCGGCGCCAGTCATCAACGACGTGATCGCCGCGGCCAGGGCCCGGCCGGCGTCGGAGTCGTAAGCCAGGCCCGACGCCATGAGGAGCGCGCCGAGATTGGCATAACCGATGCCGAGCTGGCGGTAGGCCCGGGTGGTCTCGGTGATCTTCTCCGTCGGGAAATCGGCGAAGCTGATGGAGATGTCCATCGCGGTGATGATCAGCTCGACCGCGCGCGCGAACGTCTCTCCGTCGAAGCTGCCGTCGTCCTTCAGGAACTTCAGCAGGTTGAGGCTTGCCAGGTTGCAGCTGGAGTTGTCCAGGCTCATGTACTCCGAGCACGGATTGGACGCTGTGATCCGGCCGGTCTCAGGATTGGTGTGCCAGTCGTTGATGATGTCGTCGTACTGGATGCCGGGATCGGCGCACTCCCAGGCGGCCTTCGCCATCTTGCGGAAGAGCTCACGCGCATCAACGGTCTCGACGGTTTCACCGGTCATCCGCGCCCGAAGGTCGAACGGAGTGCCGTCCTCGACGGCGCGCATGAACTCGTCGGATACCCGAACTGAGTTGTTCGCGTTCTGGTACTGCACCGACACGATGTCTTTGCCGCCGAGGTCCATCTCGAATCCGGCATCACGCAACGCACGGATCTTGTCTTCCTCGCGAGACTTCGTTTCGATGAATTCCTCGATGTCGGGATGGTCCACGTCCAGCACGACCATCTTCGCCGCCCGTCGGGTGGCACCGCCGGACTTGATGGTTCCCGCCGACGCGTCAGCTCCGCGCATGAAGCTGACAGGTCCCGAAGCGGTGCCCCCCGAAGAGAGCAACTCCTTGCTGGAGCGGATCCTGGACAGGTTGAGACCAGCCCCGGAGCCACCCTTGAAGATCATTCCTTCTTCGCGATACCAGTTCAGGATGGACTCCATCGAGTCATCCACCGAGAGAATGAAGCAGGCGCTCACCTGCTGAGGCGATGCGGTACCGACGTTGAACCACACTGGGGAGTTGAAGCTGAATACCTGGTGGAGGAGCATCCAGGTCAGCTCGTGTTCGAACACCTCCGCGTCATCCGGGGTGGCAAAGTACCCGAATTTCTCCCCGGCCTGACGGTACGACTTGACCACACGGTCGATGAGCTGACGCAGGCTCCACTCACGGGCATCGGTCCCGACCGCGCCACGGAAGTACTTCGTCGTCACGATGGTCGAAGCGTTCAGGGTCCAGAAGTCCGGGAACTCAACGCCCTTCTGCTCGAAGAACGTCTCCCCCGTCTGCCAGTTCTGCTGGCTGACGTCACGGCGTTCCCAGGCCACCTCGTCGTAGGGGTGCACACCAGCCGTCGTGAACATCCGCTCGATGGTGATTCCCCGTGCGGCGCCCTTGGCCTTGGCCTTCCCGGCGCCCCTGGCTCCGGTACCGCCACGACTAGTGCCGCTCACCGTCTCTGTCATGTATCTCTCCCGTTTGTGTCTTGTTCCCCCGTGGCCGCTGCCGAGTCAATGACTCCCGTCAGCGGATGGAGAGCCCGCTCTTCGGTTCCTGCTGTATCCACAGCGATGGCATCTAGTGCAATTGGGAAGCATCCTCGACCCGGCCGCCCCGCAACACCGCGATCTCAGCCTCGAAGTCGGCCAGCGTGTCGAAACTGCGGTACACACTGGCGAACCTCAGATAGGCGACCTCGTCTAGCTCACGTAGCGGTTCGAGAATGGCCAAGCCGACCTCATGGCTCGGGATCTCGGCGCACCCGGCAGCTCGAAAATGCTCTTCAACCTGCTGAGCCAGCCGGGCCAGTGAGTCATCCCCGACGCCGCGCCCCTGACACGCTTTCCGGACTCCGAGGATGACCTTGTCCCGGCTGAACGGCTCGGTAGCGCCTGATCTCTTCACCACGGCCAGCGTCAGCTGTTCAACCGTGGTAAACCGCCGCTCACAAGACGGACATTGCCGACGCCGCCGGATGGCCGCGCCGTCGTCAGCTGTTCTGCTGTCAACCACACGACTGTCCGGGTGACGACAGAAGGGACAGTTCACGCGCGCTCCCCCTTCCAGCGGGTCCGGGGCTGTGGAATAGCTGGGGACAACCTGTGCATGGCCAACCACAACCTGTGGACTACTTACACATATGTAACTACTAGATATAGGGGTAACCGTACGTCGCGGTCGCGACGTTCGCAACCACAATGGTCGGATACGGGCCACGCAGCTTGTCTCTGCAGGTCACGGCACGTCATGAGGCCACCTCTCGGCGAGTCGCCTCGCACGCGCCAGCTGCCCGAAAATCAGACCGGAAGGTCCGCCGTCAGCCCAGCCCTAGCGGAACCAGCAGCGTATCCCCAGGATGGATGTCGCTACCGGATCGGAGGCCGTTCAGCTCGATGATCGCGTCGACCAGTGGGCGTGGATCTGCATCCGGGTTGACCGCCCGGGCAACGTGCCACAGCGTATCTCCGGCTTCGACCGGGACCGAAACCGTCTGGGCATCGGAGCCGGCGCCGTTGCCCTGCTGCGCGAACGGCAGGGCCGCCGCAGCGATCAGCACAACCCAGATGAGCGCCACGACGATCCGGCCCCGCCTGGTGAGCCTGGAGCCGTGCATACTGGGCGCTGCCGCCGACGAACACGAGCGCACCGCCGCCCTGCCGGGCGACACGCGCCGGACACCGACGGGCTGACGGTCACCAAGCTGACGGTCACCAATCGGAGCCGGCCGGACACGTCGCACGCGCACTGGAGCCTCGCTGGCAGCCTCCTCCACAGGCGCCGCACCCGGGCCGGCGACACGCCCGGACGCCCGGCCGAGCATCACGACACGCCGGCCGTGCTCACGCGTGGCCCCGCGGGACTCCCCGGCTGCCTGGGCCTCCGTCTTCCGCACAGTGGCTGCTGTGATGATCGCCATTACCTCTACCTCCGGTTCTTCGCGATCAGACTGCCCGAGGACCGAACAGCCGTTCGATAGAACATCCGTGCGAATAGTTCTACACGGAGGCACTGACAATGTCGAGAAAATCTCGAACAGATGTTTGATCGTGTCGCTGTTTCGGGCTAACCTGACACCGTCAGCACATGACGCACGGAGGGCCGGTCCGCAGCTTTGAGCATCCATCGCCGGCCGTGCGGTACAAGTAATCGGAGGTAGCGTCGTGGCCAGGCAAGGCAGCAAGGAACAAGGGTCGGGCAAACAGACCACTGCGCGGGGCGCCTCTATTCATCAGTTTCCGGACCCCACCACGGGCGGCAGGCCCATCCTCACGCCGCGCCAGTGGAAGGTGCTCGAGGTCATCCGTGACTCGGTCGAGCGACGGGGTTACCCGCCGAGCATGCGAGAGATCGGCGAGGCAGCCGGCCTGGCCAGTCCGTCCAGCGTCTCGCACCAACTCACCGTCTTGGAAGCCAAGGGGTACATCCGCAGAGATCCGCACCGGCCCCGCGCGCTCGAGGTACTCGCCCCGCCGCCCGCGGAGGACGGCGGTGTTGATGCCGAAGCACCGATCGCCGCAGATGAGCCGTCGCTTCCAACCCCGTCGTACGTGCCGCTCGTCGGCCGCATCGCCGCCGGAGGTCCGGTCCTCGCCGAGCAAGCTGTTGAAGACGTCTTCCCGCTCCCCCGTGAGCTGGTCGGTGAAGGCAACCTGTTCATGCTGAACGTCACCGGCGATTCGATGCTCGATGCCGCCATTTGTGATGGCGACTGGGTCGTCGTACGTCAGCAAGATGTGGCAGAGAACGGCGAGATCGTCGCAGCCATGCTCGACGGAGAAGCCACGGTGAAAACGTACAAGCAACGTGATGGCCACGTTTGGCTACTGCCTCACAATGACTCGTACGAGCCGATTCCTGGTGACTCTGCCACCATCCTCGGTCGCGTCGTAGCCGTAATGCGCCGCATCTAGCTACTCCGAGACCGCCGGTCAGGGCTCGGGCGGGCATCGGCGAGCGAGGAACAAGCGAGTCCGCGGGCAGACCCTTGCTCCCCCAGCCGAGCCGACGAACCACCCACACAGCGTGCATCCAGCACCACCGGTCAGGGCTCGGGCGGGCATCGGCGAGCGAGGAACAAGCGAGTCCGCGGGCGGGACCGGTGGTGCTGGATGCACGCTGTGTTCTAACCGGAGTTCAAGCGGCTCAGCGCCCCTGTCACGACACTACGATCCGCCGTGAACCACATGGGGGGCAACGATGCCCGTAGGTAGCTGCCGTAGCGCGCGGTCACCAGTCGTGGGTCGAGTACGGCAACGACACCACGGTCCGTTGATCGGCGGATCAGGCGCCCCGATCCCTGTGCGAGAAGCAACGCGGCGTGGTTGGCCGCCACGGTCATGAACCCGTTGCCTCCATTCTTCTCCACCCACCGTTGGCGGGCTGAGCTGAGCGGTTCGTCGGGTCGTGGGAACGGTATGCGGTCGATCACGACCAGATGGCACGCATCGCCCGGCACGTCAACGCCTTGCCACAGCGACAACGTGCCGAACAGGCTGGAGCTGGTGTCCTCGGTGAACTGACGGATCAGCGTCGGCACAATGTCCTCGCCTTGGCACAGGATGGACATCTTCGGCAGACGTTCGCGCACCGCGGCCGCTGCTTCCTCCGCCGCCCGGCGTGAGGAGAACAATCCCAGAGTTCGCCCTCCGGCCGCTGACACCAGCTCGACGAGCGCGTCCACCGCTTCTGGCCGAAGCCCGTCCCGGCCTGGTGGTGGAAGGTCGCGTGCGACGTAGAGGATGGCCTGCTGGGCGTAGTCGAACGGCGAGCCAACGTCCAGTCCCCGCCATCGTGGTGCCTTCTCACCGGTCAGTCCGAACGCTCCGGCGGCGGCGTCGAACGACCCGCCGAGTTCGAGTGTCGCGGATGTCGCCACGACCGTTGTCTCGCCGAAGAGCTTCTCCCGCAGAAGTCCAGCCACTGACAACGGCGCCACTCGAAGTATCCGCCCGCCTCGCTCGCGTTCTTCGATCCACACCACGTCATGTTCGTTGTCGGCCACCATCCGCTCTGCGGTGGCGAAGATGTCGTCCACCATCGTCTTCGCAGCTCGACGGGCCGCCTCGACGTCTGGCTCACGGTCCTGGCCGGATCCGCTGCCGGTGAACCCCGAGGCGACGGCTCGCGCGGCGTCGCGCACGTCGACCAGCGCGGCCCGGAGACGGTCGGGCAGCTCGTCCACCCGGCCAGGTGGTGCCTCGTCGAGCGCTTGGCGCAGCCGCTCCCCGGTCAGTCTCAGCTCTCCCGCATCCCCTTCACCGACGTGCGACCTGCTGCGGGTCGCAGCCCGATCTATCACGCCCGGCCACAAGTCGGCGGCCGCGACGCTGGTCACGCGGGCAGCAAGCTCGTGCCCCTCGTCGACGATGGCGACATCGTGTTCGGGAAGCACCGGCACGCCTTCAAGAGCGTTGATCGCCAGCAACGCGTGGTTTGTCACGACGATGTCGGCGTCGCTGGCCCGATGCCGCGCCCGTTCGGCGAAGCACTCCGTGCCGTACGGACAACGGGTCGCGCCCAGGCATTCGCGCGCGTTGACCGAAACCTGTGCCCAGGCACGGTCGCTGACGCCCGGTTCGAGGCGGTCGCGGTCACCGGTAGCACCCAGTTCGGCCTGTTCTTCAGCCCATTCCCGGACCCGGACGACGTCGGCGCCGAGCGAGCCGCTGACCATGTCCTCGGCCGCGACCAGCTCACCTTGGTCGTCCGGCGCTCCGTCGCGAACGCGGTGCAGACACGCGTAGTTGGCACGGCCCTTCAACGTGGCCCACTTCGGCTTTCGCCCGATCACCGGCTCGGCCGCGTCGGCCAGCAGTGGAAGATCACGGTCGACCAGTTGAGCTTGGAGCGCCAGCGTGGCGGTGGCGACGATCACCGGCTCATCAGTCGTGACCGAATGCAGCAGAGCCGGCACCAGATACGCCAACGACTTCCCGGTGCCGGTGCCGGCCTGGACCAACAGGTGTTCCCGGGTTCCGATGGCCGAATCGACGGCCTCGGCCATCTCGAGCTGTCCTGGGCGATGCGTACCGCCGAGGTGTTCGACAACTGCGGTGAGCAGTTCCTTCGGACTCATGTCGGCCACGGAAGACTGCTCGCTCATCCTGGCGAGGCTACACCGCCGCCGCGCCCGCTCTCGAGCATGGCAGGCGCACATGATGGAATCGAGTCATGAGCTATGACGCCGTACCGTTGATCCCCCGCGATGTCTTGTTCGGCAACCCCGAACGGATGTCTCCGAGCTTGTCCCCAGACGGCACCCGGCTTGGATTCGTGGCACCACTCGACGGCGTTCTCAACGTCTGGGTTGGACCCGCCGATGACCCCGCCGCGGCCCGGCCGGTGACGTTCGACCAGGACCGCGGCATCCGGGTCTACGATTTCTGCCACGACGACAAAACCCTCGTCTATTTGCAAGACACCGACGGTGACGAAGACTGGCGGCTCTACGCGCTGGATCTGGAAAGCGGTGAGTCGCAGCTCGTCACACCCCAGACGGGCGTGACAGCTGGGATTCTGGCTCACAATAGGTGGCACCCGAACACCATGCTGGTTGCGCTCAACGCCGACAATCCCGCGCTGCACGACATCTACCGTCTCGATCTTGCCACCCGCCAGATCGAGAAGATCGAGACGAATCCCGGATACGCCGCGTGGATGGTCGACTCCGACCTGCAAGTCCGTGGCGGCATCGCCATGACAGAAGACGGCGGCGCTGTAACCTATCTTCGCAACCTGGAGACAGGCGCCGACGAGCCGTGGATGGAGATCGGCCCAGACGACGTCGCCTCCACCGGCGTCTTCAGTTTCAGCCGCGACGGCAAGTCCGCGTTGGTGCTCTCCAGCATCGGTGTCAACGCCTCCCGCCTGCTTCGCGTCGATCTCTCGACAGGCGAGCAATCCGTGCTGGCCGAAGATGAGTCCTACGACGTAGGCGGCATAGCCCTGAACCCTGAGACACTCGAGCCACAGGGCGTCACGTTCATCAAGGAGCGCAAAGTCTGGGTCCATCTCGACCCCGAGTTCGGCGCGGAAGTGGACCATCTCCGCTCTCAGCTGCGAGGCGAGATCGGAATCAGCCGGGCCGTGCGGGACGACCGACGTTGGATGGTGCACGACGTGCTGTCCGACGGCCCGGTCCGGTACTACGTGTACGACCTCGACACCCGCGAACTGACGTACTTGTTCTCGCACCGGCCCGAGCTCGAGGAGTACGAGCTCTCCGAGATGGAGCCGTTCAGCTACACGACGCGGGACGGCCTGACGGTCCATGGCTACTTGAGCTTCCCGGCCGGAGTCGAGCGCAAAGACCTGCCAGCGGTCCTCAACGTGCACGGCGGCCCGTGGGCGCGAGACACCTGGGGGTACCACCCGGAGGCGCAATGGCTGACCAACCGCGGTTATGTCTGCGTCCAGATCAACTTCCGCGGTTCCACCGGATACGGCAAGGCCTTCGGCAACGCCGGCAACAAACAGTGGGCCAAGGCGATGCACACCGACCTGCTCGACGCCATCGATTACCTCGTAGGCAAGGGGTGGATCGACCGCCAGCGCGTGGGCATCTACGGCGGCTCCTACGGCGGGTACGCAGCGCTGGTCGGAGCCGCGTTCACTCCGGATGTGTTCCGTTGCGCGGTCGACCTCGTCGGCCCGTCCAACCTGCTGACGCTCCTGACCTCTATTCCCGAGTACTGGAAGCCGCAGATCGCCTTCATGTACTCGCGAGTGGGAAATCCCGAGACCGAGAAGGACTTTCTCTGGGAAGCGTCGCCGCTCTCCCGGGTGGATGACATCCGCATTCCGATCTTGGTCGCGCAAGGTAAGAACGATCCCCGGGTGAAAGAGGCCGAGGCCGAGCAGATTGTCAACGCGCTGATCGACAAAGGTATCGACCACGAGTACCTGCTATTCGAGGACGAAGGCCACGGTTTGGCCAAGCCGGAGAACCGGGAGCGCTTCTACGCCGTTGCCGAGGCTTTCCTCGCCCAACACCTCGGCGGCCGCTCGGCAAACTAGTGTCACGGACCGGGAGCCCGCGACACTGGGTGTCGCGGGCTCCCGCAATCCGGCACACGAGCTCGGTCCGCTGTGTCACCTGATCGTCGGCCGTGGAAAGGCTCACCCGACAACCGGCTTTCAGGTGACGACCGGACAGCCAAACGTCAGCGCGAGAACGGGGCCAATGCCGCGGCGAGGCTCTGCGAGACGCGGGCGCGCACGCGTGTCCCTTCGGCTTCGTGCTCGAGCGACATCACATCGCCAGCGGTGTGCAGCTTGGACAGCAGCTCACCACGTTCATACGGAACCAGCGCGTCCACCTCGACAGGTGGCCTGGGTAGTTCGTCCTCGATGCGGGCTCGTAACTCGTCGATGCCTAGCCCCGTACGGGCGGAGACGGCTACCGAACGCGCTTCGGCGCGCAATATCCGGGTGACGTCGAGCGAGTCGGCGTCGTCGATCTTGTTGACCGCGATCAGTTCCGGCACGGAGCTGGCACCGATCTCGGCAAGTACTTCGCGCACCGCTGTGATCTGGCCCTCCGGATCCGGGTGTGAACCGTCGACCACGTGTAGCAGGAGATCGGCGTCGCCGGCTTCTTCCAGCGTGGAACGGAACGACTCCACGAGCTCGTGTGGCAGATGCCGGACGAACCCAACGGTGTCGGTGAAGGTGTACTCCCGGCCGTCGGACGTCTGCGCACGCCGCACGGTGGGGTCCAGGGTGGCGAACAACGCGTCCTCGACGAGAACCCCAGCACCGGTCAGCCGGTTCAGTAGCGAGGACTTCCCGGCGTTGGTATAGCCGACGATGGCCACCGAGGGAACGGCGTTGCGCCGCCGGTTGGCTCGCTTGGTCTCGCGGGCGGTGCGCATGCCATCCAGCTCGCGGCGGAGCTTGGCCATCCGGGTACGGATACGGCGGCGATCGGTCTCAAGCTTGGTTTCACCGGGGCCACGTGTTCCGACGCCTCCACCGGCGCCACCCGCACGCCCACCGGCCTGCCTGGACAAGCTGTCACCCCAGCCGCGCAGCCGCTGCGAGAGGTAGTCGAGCTGGGCGAGCTCGACCTGGGCCTTTCCCTCGCGGCTCTTGGCATGCTGGGCAAAGATGTCGAGGATGAGCATGGTCCGGTCGACGACCTTGACCTTGACCCGGTCTTCCAGGTTCCGCAGCTGGGAGGCGGTCAGCTCGCCGTCACAGATGACGGTGTCGGCCCCGGTGGCGGTGACCACCTCACGTAGCTCTTCCACCTTGCCAGAGCCGATGTAGGTGGCCGGATCCGGATGGTTACGGCGCTGGACCAGACCTTCGAGAACCACCGAGCCGGCTGTCTTGGCCAGCGCTGCCAGTTCGACGATGGAGTTCTCGGCATCGGCAGAGTTTCCGCCGGACCAGACTCCCGCCAGCACCACCCGCTCGAGGCGCAACTTGCGGTATTCGACCTCGGTGACTTCTTCGAGCTCAGTGGACAAACCCGCCACTCGGCGCAACGAATGCCGATCTTCAAGATCAAAGTCACCCGTGGTGCCGTCGAGGCCGGGCCGTTGGCTCGTTTCCGCGGCGCTGTCTTCTTCACCAACCGGCCGGCCAGTTTCGTTGCCGGCCCACGATGGGTCAACGGCTTCGGACGGCGCAGCATACGGTTCGAACGTGGTAGCCGATTCTGGTGTGGTCGTCATGCTCCTTCTTCCGCCCCGTGACCGGGGCTGTCTCTCAACCAGCTTACTCGTGGTTCAACACAGAAACGGCGCCCGCGCATCCCCGGTTTCAAGGATGCCACGGGCGCCGCCGGGGATCATCTGAGTTTTGAAGGTCTTGCGACCACTCACCTCATAGCTCCCGTCAAGCCGGATCTTCAACCACGGAGGTGAATTCTCATCGTGTTCTGTGACCCGCCGACGCGGCCAGGCGAAGCGCGGACACACTTCGAGCGGACACGGCCCGTCTGCCCCTCCGCCCGGCCGCACGCCGGCGGGAGCGCAAGGCCGCCGCCCTCAGCACAAGTTCACGACGCTCGGTTTCGATGCTCGCCATCCCGTCACCTCTCCAACCATGGTGGCCGTCCCCCGCGGATGGCCACCACTGACGACGATATGTGGCGATCACGAGCATGTAGTCAGCCCGTAGTCGCCCTTCGCCGTCGTTCTATAGGAGGAGACGTCCCGGACACCCATCAGGATTCTGTGACGTGCGTCACACGCTCTTGCTCGAGCGTCATTCGGGGTTCCAGCGCCTGGTCACAGCACAATCGAGCCGCGTGCACCCAGCTCGGCCGGACCAGTCAGCAACAGCTCACCGTCCGCGCGCTCGGTCACCCTCAACCGGCCACCTGGCACGTCGACGGTGTATGCGGCCCCGGTAGCACCGTCGCGGCGCATCGCCGCCCACGCGGCCGCGCACACCCCGGTGCCGCACGACCGCGTCTCCCCCACACCCCGCTCCCAGACGCGTAGCGCAATGTGCCGTTCGGCGCGATCAACCACGAACTCCACGTTGGCTCCGTCGGGGAAAACCGGCTCCGGGCTCAACGTCGGGACGGTGGTCAGCATGCCCAGATCGGCAAGGGCACCGATCTCGGTGACCGGGAGGCCCGGCGCCGCCGGATCCGGCACGTCGGCACGGTCCGCGTCCTCGCCACTGCCAGTGCGGTTCACACCGTCGAGGTGATCGAGGAACACGACGGCGTGCGGGTTCGGCACCGCCACCGCCGTCGCCGGCCAGCTGCGATCATTCATGCCGACGGTGACCTCCGGCCAGCGGTGGCCGCTGTCGAGTTCCGGTGCCCCGGCACCAGTCATCTCCCTCGCCGTGCCCATCTCGACGGTGTACTGCCCGTCAGGTTCCGCGTGCACGATCCGGGCGCCTCCGCGGGTTGCCAGAGTCAGCGAGCTGCCGTCGGCGAAACCGTGCTCGAAGAGGTACTTCGCCATGACCCGCACCCCGTTGCCACACATTTCCGCCACGGTGCCGTCGGCGTTGCGGTAATCCATGAACCACTCGGCGGCATCGGCTTGATCCTCGGCCTCCGGGACGTCAACCGTACGGACGATCCGGATCAGGCCGTCCCCGCCGATCCCGGAGTATCGGTCGGTCAGGCGCCGGACCGTCTGCCCGCCCAGATACTGCCCCACGGTGCCGTCCGGGTCGGGCAGCAAGATGAAGTCGTTCTCGGTGCCATGCCCTTTGATGAACTCAGCTCGCGTACTCATCTCATCCATTCTCAGCGGGTGCCGCCACCGACGGCACCGCACCCCGCTCGGGATCCCCTATACGCCGCCGCGACGCGCTCAACGGCCATGTACATCATGTACCCGATCCGCGGCCGTTGAGCACACAGATCCGGTCTCGGCGATCGCGCGTTCGGTGCGGTCCTCGGCGTCAAAGGGAACCCAGCTGATCCGCTCGTCCTTCCGGAACCACGAGTCTTGTCGCCGCGCGAAGCGGCGAGTGGCTCGGATGACCTCTTCGCGGGCCTCGTCCTCGCTGCGTTCACCGGCCAGGAATTCGAGCACCTGCGCGTATCCGAGCGCGCGGCTGGCAGTACGGCCGGCTTCCAACCCTTGCGCCCGAAGTGCCCGCACCTCATCCACCAGCCCCGCCGCCCACATCGCGTGTACTCGCTGCTCGATGCGCTGGTCCAATACCGGTCTCGGCACATCCAGCCCGATCTGCGCCACGTGGTCGAACGCATAGCGACGAGGTGGGAGCGCCGCCGCGAACGGACGGCCGGTGAGTTCGATGACCTCCAGCGCACGCACTATCCGCCGGCCGTTGCTCGGCAGGATGGCCTCTGCCGCAGCCGGATCGCGTTCCGCCAGGCGGGCGTGCATGCGCGCCGGACCGAGCGTGGCGAGCTCGCCCTCGAGCCGTGCCCGAATCTCGTGGTCAGTGCCCGGGAACTCGAATTGGTCGAGGATCGCGCGGATGTAGAGTGCGCTGCCGCCGACGACGACCGGCACGGCACCACGCTCCCGGCAGTCGGCGATGGCCGAACGCGCCATGGACTGGAACTCGGCGACCGTAGCCGGTTCAGTGACGTCGAGCACGTCGAGCAGGTGATGCCTGACACCACGTCGCTGGTCCGGAGGGACTTTGGCGGTGCCGATGTCCATTCCGCGATAGACCTGCATCGAATCGGCGTTGATCACCTCGCCGCCGAGATGGACAGCCAGGTCGATCGCCGTCTCACTCTTACCCGCGGCCGTGGGCCCCACGACCGCGAGGATCGGCACCTCTTCCGTTCCGTTCACCTCTCCAGTCTCACATGCAACCACATGTGGCCTGGCCAGCAATACGCTGGCCAGGCCACACATCGTGAACTCAGGCTGCGCGCGGAAGTCTTCCGCGCGCAACCAGCGTCAGCAACCTCTGACGCATGCCGCTAGCTCAGTAGCGGTAGTGATCCGGCTTGTACGGGCCCTCCACGTCAACGCCGATGTACTCGGCCTGGTCCTTGCGGAGCTTGGTGAGCTTGCCGCCAAGCGCCTCGAGGTGCACCCGCGCAACCTTCTCGTCCAGGTGCTTCGGCAGCAGGTACACCTGGTCGGTGCCGTATTCGCCCTGCTTGGTGAAGAGCTCGATCTGCGCGATCGTCTGGTCCGAGAAGGAGTTGGACATGACGAACGACGGGTGCCCGGTGGCGTTGCCGAGGTTCAGCAGCCGGCCCTCGGACAGCACGATAATCGAGTGGCCGTCGGGGAAGGTCCACTCGTCGACCTGCGGCTTGATGGTGACCCGCTTGACGCCGGGGTAACGCTCCAGCTCCGCGATCTGGATCTCGTTGTCGAAGTGGCCGATGTTACCGACGATGGCCTGGTGCTTCATCTTCTCCATGTGCTCAATGGTGATCACGTCTTTGTTGCCCGTGGTCGTGATGATGATGTCAGCCTGGTCGAGCACGTCCTCCAGAACGGCGACCTGGTAGCCGTCCATGGCCGCCTGCAGCGCGCAGATGGGGTCGATCTCGGTGACGATCACCCGGGCGCCCTGGCCGCGCAGCGACTCCGCGCTGCCCTTGCCGACGTCGCCGTAGCCGCAGATGACCGCGGTCTTGCCGCCGATGAGCACGTCGGTGGCGCGGTTGATGCCGTCGACCAGGGAGTGCCGGCAGCCGTACTTGTTGTCGAACTTCGACTTGGTGACGGCGTCGTTGACATTGATGGCCGGGAAGAGCAGCTCGCCGGCCTCAGCCAGCTGGTACAGGCGATGGACACCCGTGGTGGTCTCTTCGGTGACACCCTTGATCTCCGCCGCGAGACTCGTCCACTTCGACGGGTTGGTTCCCACCGAGGCGGCCAGCCGCCCGAGGAAGACCTTCCACTCTTCGGGGTCGTTCTCGTCCGGCGACGGCACGGCGCCGGCCTTCTCGAACTCGACGCCCTTGTGCACCATCAGGGTGGCGTCGCCGCCGTCGTCGAGGATCATGTTCGCCTGCTTGCCCCCAGGCCAGGTCAGCATCTCCTCGGTGCACCACCAGTACTCCTCCAGCGACTCACCCTTCCAGGCGTACACCGGGGTGCCGGACGGCGCCTCAGGCGTGCCCTTCGGCCCGACGACGACGGCCGCGGCCGCGTGGTCCTGCGTGGAGAAGATGTTGCAGCTGGCCCAGCGGACCTCAGCGCCCAGTGCCACCAGCGTCTCGATCAGCACTGCCGTCTGGATCGTCATGTGCAGCGAACCGGCGATCCGCGCACCCTTCAGCGGCTGCGACTGGCCATATTCTTCGCGCAGCGCCATCAGGCCTGGCATCTCGTGCTCGGCCAGCCGGATCTCGTTGCGACCGTACTCGGCCAGCGAAAGGTCGGCTACGGCGAAGTCGATGCCGTTGATCGTCTGCTTCGGTACGGACGGACTGAATGTCGCGGCGGTCATATGCTCTTGCTCCTTTTAACGCGTTGGTCAGTTCCAGCTTATTCGCGGGTGAGGCAGCGAATAAGTATCGGCGTGGCACCCGGGGCGAGCGCACCCGCGAGGGCGCGGCAGAGATGCCGTTCATGGTGTGGCGGGCATCAGCGAGGAGGAGCCCCTGGGCGACGACGAGTCTGCTGGGCGAGAACGGCATCTCTGCCGGGCCCGCCAACGGAACTCGCTTCCCCGCTGCCGCGTCGCTTTCATCAGGTGTTGAAGTATTTTCCCTCCGGGTGGTGTACGACAAATGCATCGGTCGATTGCTCGGGGTGGAGCTGATGCTCGTCCGAGAGTTTGACGCCGATCCGGTCCGGCTCGAGCAGATCGACGATCTTGGTCCGGTCTTCGAGGTCGGGGCACGCGCCGTAGCCCAGCGAGAACCGCGCACCGCGGTAGCCGAGCTTGAAGAACTCGGTGATGTCCTCAGCGTCCTCCGCAGCCACCGGCTTGTCGCCGTCGAACAGCAGCTCCTCACGGACCCGTCGATGCCAGTACTCCGCCAGCGCCTCGGTCAGCTGCACTCCGAGACCGTGGACCTCGAGGTAGTCCCGGTAGGAGTCCTTCGCGAACAGTTCGTTCGCGAAGTCGGCGATCGGCTGGCCCATCGTGACCAGCTGCATCGGGATCACGTCGACCTGACCCGTCTGCTCGGCACGCTCACGCGAGCGGAAGAAGTCGGCCAGGCAGAGCCGGCGGTCGCGGCGCTGTCGCGGGAAGGAGAACCGGTGGCGCTCGGCAGCGCCTGGTTCGGGCGACTCGAGCACGACGACGTCGTCACCCTCGGAGACACACGGGAAGTACCCGTAGACGACGGCCGCGTGCGCCAGCACACCTTCGGTGGTCAGCTGATCAAGCCAGGCGCGCAACCGGGGCCGGCCCTCGGTCTCGACCAGTTCTTCGTACGACGGGCCCTCGCCGCCCTTGGCGCCGCGCAGGCCCCATTGCCCGAGGAACGTGGCCCGCTCGTCCAGCATGGCTGAGTAATCGGCCAACGGAACCCCGCGGACCACCCTGCTGCCCCAGAACGGCGGGGATGGCACCGGGACGTCCTCGGCCACGTCCGAGCGCGCGGGCACGTCGGTTTCGTCGTCCCCACCACCTGCGGCCGCGCGGGCCGCCATGATCTTCTTGGAGCGTTCACGGCGCGCCTTGCGCTCGGCACGCTTCTTCTCCACTTCGTCGTCGACCTCGACGACGCCGCCCTTTTTCTTGGTCATGATCGAGTCCATCAGCCGCAGCCCTTCGAAGGCATCGCGTGCGTAGCTGACTTCACCTTCGAAAATGTCGGCGAGGTCGTCCTCGACGTAAGCGCGGTTCAGCGCTGCTCCCCCCAGGACGACAGGCCAGGTCTGGGCCACGCCACGGGAGTTCATCTCTTCCAGGTTCTCTTTCATGATCACCGTGGACTTGACGAGCAGGCCCGACATGCCGATGACGTCGGCGTCATGCTCGCCGGCGGCATCGAGAATCGCGTTGATCGGTTGTTTGATGCCGATGTTCACGACGTCGTAGCCGTTGTTGGTCAGGATGATGTCGACCAGATTCTTGCCGATGTCGTGGACATCGCCCTTGACGGTGGCGAGCACGATGCGGCCCTTGCCGCCGCTGTCGTCTTTGTCCATGTGCGGTTCGAGATGCGCGACGGCGGTTTTCATCACCTCGGCCGACTGCAACACGAACGGCAGCTGCATCTGGCCCGAGCCGAACAATTCACCGACGGTCTTCATCCCGGACAGCAGGGTGTCGTTGATGATGTCCAGGGGTGAGCGTTCTGTCATCGCCTCGTCGAGGTCGGCCTCGAGACCGTTGCGCTCGCCGTCGACGATCCGCCGTTCGAGCCTTTCGGCCAGCGGCAACCCGGCGAGCTCTTCGGCCCGGCTCTGCCGGTTGGACGCGGCGGTGGCGCCCTCGAACAGCTCCATGAACTTCTGCAGGGGGTCGTAGCCCTCACGACGGCGGTCGTAGATCAGATCGAGAGCGGCCTCGCGCTGTTCGTCCGGGATACGTGCCATCGGCAAGATCTTCGACGCGTGCACAATGGCGGTGCTCAGACCGGCCTCGACGCACTCGTGCAGGAAGACCGAGTTGAGCACCTGCCGCGCGGCGGCGTTCAGACCGAACGAGACGTTCGAGATGCCCAGGGTGGTCTGCACGGTCGGGAACTCGGTAGTCAGCTGCCGGATCGCCTCGATGGTCTCGATCGCATCACGCCTGACCTCCTCCTGTCCCGTGGAGATCGGAAAGGTCAAAGTATCGACGACGATATCCTCGACGGCGACACCCCAGTTGGCGGTGAGGTCCTCGATCAGGCGCCGCGCCACCCGCATCTTCCACTCGGCGGTGCGGGCCTGTCCTTCTTCGTCGATACACAGGGCCACCACGGACGCGCCGTGTTCCGATGCGATCCGCATCGCTTTCTGGAACCGGGAGTCGGGACCGGACCCGTCCTCGTAGTTGACCGAGTTGATCACACAGCGCCCGCCGATGCGCTCCAGTCCGGCGCGGATCACTTCGGGCTCGGTGGAGTCCAGCATGATCGGCAGCGTCGAGGCGGTCGCCAACCTGCTGGCCAGCACGTCCATGTCGGCTACGCCATCGCGGCCGACGAAGTCGACACAGAGATCGATCAGGTGCGCCCCCTCGCGGGTTTGCGCCCGCGCGATCTCGACGCAGTCGTCCCAGCGCTCCTCCGCCATCGCCTCCCGGAACGCCTTGGAACCATTGGCGTTGGTACGTTCACCGATCATCAGCACGCTGGCGTCCTGGCGATACGGCACCGACTGGTACACCGAGGACACCGCGGCCTCGCGCTGCGGCTCCCGGCGCGGCACCGATAGTTCGGACACCGCTTCGACGACCTTGCGCAGATGTTCCGGCGTGGTGCCACAGCAGCCACCCACCATCTGGGTGCCGAACTCGGTGACGAACCCGCTCAGAGCTTCGGCCAAGGCATCCGGGCCGAGCGGGTAGACAGCGCCGTTGGGACCGATCTCCGGAAGGCCCGCATTGGGCATCACCGACAGCGGCACCTGGGCGTTCTGCGACAAATAGCGCAGATGCTCGCCCATCTCCGCCGGCCCGGTGGCGCAGTTCATCCCGATCATGTCGATGCCCAGCGGCTCGAGCGCGGTCAGCGCCGCACCGATCTCGCTGCCCACCAGCATGGTGCCGGTCAGCTCGACGGTTACCTGCGCGACGATCGGCACCGTGCGTCCCTCGGCCTCCATAGCCCGCTTGGCGCCGAGAATCGAAGCCTTGGTCTGCAGTAGGTCCTGGCTGGTCTCGACCAGGACGACGTCGATGCCTCCAGCCAGCATGCCGCGGACCTGTTCGATGTAGGCATCGCGGATCTCGGCATAAGTGATGTGACCGAGAGTGGGCAATTTGGTCCCCGGCCCCACCGAGCCGAGCACGAAACGAGGTTTGTCCGGGGTGGAGTACTCGTCAGCGCTCTCCCGCGCCAGCCGCGCTCCCGCCTCGGCAAGCTCACGAATGCGCTCCGGGATGTCGTACTCCATGAGGTTCGGCAGGTTGGTGCCGAACGTGTTGGTCTCGATCAGGTCGGAGCCGACCTCGAGAAAACCCCGGTGCACCTGTTTGACGGCATCAGGACGGGTCACGTTGAGGATCTCGTTACAGCCCTCCAGCCCGTCGAAATCGTCCAGCGTGAGGTCTTGAGCCTGCAGTTGGGTGCCCATCGCGCCGTCGGCGACGAGAACGCGCTGACTCAACGCGCTCAGGAACGCATTCTCAGCCACGATGCTCACCTCCTTGTCTGCAACGTCCGTCCGACACCATTGTGTTCCAGATCACTGATGACGCTCGGGCGTACACACGTCCTCCTGTCGTTCTCCCGTCTCCTAATGCGCCGCGTTCATCAGTTGTGTACTAGGTCAACGGAGCCAAGACCGGTGCGATCTCGGCCGCGGCATCCTGGCCGTACGCGTCGGCGAATCGTTTGGCGAAGGCGTCCGCCTTCAGCTCGTAGTCCTGACCACCGAGCGTTTCGAGGACGATGGTGGCCAGCACGCCGCCCACCTGCATGGCCCGCTCGGTGGAGATCCCGTGCGCGAGACCGGAGAAGAAGCCGACCCGGAAAGCGTCACCGATACCGGTCGGATCGACTTCCTGCTTGGCAGGGACGCTGGGCACCGAAACGGTCTCGCCGCTGTTGGAACGCAACCTGGCCCCCGCAGGGCCGAGCGTCGTCATCCACGAGTCGACCCGGCCGAGCACGTCAGCCTCCGACCAGCCCGTCTTCTCCAGTAGCAGGCTGTGTTCGTACTCGTTGGTGAACAGGTAAGCGGCACCGTCAACCAGGCCGCGGAGCTCCTCACCGGTCATCCGGGCCACCTGCTGGCCGATATCGGCGACGAAGCGGTAATCACGCTCCCGGCACTCCTGTGTGTGGCGCAACATCGCCATCGGATCGTTCGGGCAGATCAGCACCAGGTCGAGTCCGCCGACGCGGTCGGCGATCGGTGTGAGCTCGATGTTACGAGCGTCTGCCATCGCCCCGGTGTAGAAGGATGCGATCTGGCTCTGGGTCTCGTCGGTGGTGCAGACGAATCGAGCAGTGTGTTTGTCGTCCGAGACCAGCACCGAGGCGGTATCCACCCCGTGCTGGTCCAGGAACTCCTGGTACTCGTTGAAGTCACGCCCGACGGCCCCGACGAGCAGTGGAGTCAACCCCATCTTGGCGAATCCGAGCGCGATGTTGCCCGCCGTTCCACCTCGACGGATGTCGAGGCGGTCGATCAGGAAGGACAACGACACCTGATCGAGTTGGTCGGTCACGAACTGGTCGGCGAACTTACCGGGAAAGACCATCAGATGGTCGGTGGCGATAGATCCGGTCACTGCAATGCGCACGGGTTTCTCCTCGTCGTCGGGGCGGTGGCCGCCGGCGTTGATGAATAGCGGGGGTCGTGGACCGGCGGCATCGTCTGCCGCCGAGCCCACCAGGGCACGTACTAGACCCTGGCCGCTGCCCTCAGCTGGTCCACCCGGTCTGTGCGCTCCCAGGGCAGGTCGACGTCCGTGCGGCCAAAGTGGCCATAGGCAGCCGTCGGGGCGTAGATCGGCCGCAAGAGGTCCAGATCGCGCACGATCGCCGCGGGGCGCAGGTCAAAGACCTCTTCGATGGCCATCTGAATCTTGGCGGGGTCGACCTTCTCGCTGCCGAAGGTCTCGATGAACAGACCGACGGGCGCGGCCTTGCCGATGGCGTAGGCGACCTGCACCTCGATCTTGTCGGCCAGGCCGGCGGCGACGGCATTCTTGGCCACCCAGCGCAGCGCGTAAGCGGCCGAGCGGTCCACCTTGGACGGGTCCTTGCCGGAGAACGCGCCGCCGCCGTGACGTGCGTAGCCGCCGTAGGTGTCCACGATGATCTTCCGGCCGGTCAAGCCGGCGTCACCCACCGGGCCGCCGATGACGAACCGGCCGGTCGGGTTGACCAGCAACCGGGTGTTGGAAGTGTCCAGGCCGAGCGCCTCGATCTCCGGCTTCATGACCTGGTCACGAACGTCGACGGTCAGCATCTCTTCGAGGTCGATGTCAGCGGCGTGCTGGCTCGACACGACGACGGTCTCCAGCCGCACCGGCTTGCCGTCCTCGTACTCCACGGTGACCTGAGTCTTGCCGTCCGGACGCAGATACGGCAGAGCGCCGTTCTTACGGACCTCCGTCAAGCGGCGCGACAGCCGGTGCGCCAGCGCGATCGGCAACGGCATCAATTCCGGCGTCTCGGTGCACGCGAAGCCGAACATCAAGCCTTGGTCACCGGCGCCCTGAGCGGCGATCTCGTCCTTGTCGCCCTCGACTCGGGCCTCGAACGCGGTGTCCACACCCTGCGCGATGTCCGGGGACTGCGCATCGATGGCAACGTTGACGCCACAGGATGCGCCGTCGAAGCCCTTCGCGGAGGAGTCATAGCCGATCTCCAGGATGCGCTCGCGCACCACGGACGGGATGTCCACATAACCCGCGGTGGTGACTTCACCGGCCACGTGGACCTGGCCGGTGGTGATCAGTGTCTCGCACGCTACCCGGGACTTCGGATCCTGTTCGAGCATCGCGTCCAGGATCGAGTCGCTGATCGCGTCGCTCATCTTGTCGGGATGCCCCTCGGTAACCGACTCGCTGGTGAACAAACGTCGATGTGCCATAACTGTTAACTCTCTTCTCTGTCTTGACGGTCGCGCTGTGCCGCGCCGGTCAGGGAACACGTCTTTTGGGGCCCGGAGCCGAATAGGCTCCGGGCCTCCGAAGGTCTTACCGGCGCGCGACGAAGACGCCCCATGCGAGGTTCCCGGCGTTCCCGCCGTTGACCCAATTCTTCAAGCCCGCCTTCATTCGCTCCTGGTACTCCGAGCTCACCCGGCCGTCCAGGTCGCTTGTCCGCTTCTCGAGCTCATTCAGCACGCGGCCATAGTGTTGCGGCAATTGCGCGCTTTCGTCGTGGAACTCCACCTGGCCGAGGCCGAGTCGCCAAAGCTCACGGCGGTAGTAATCGGGCGAGCCCATGGTCTCGAGTTGCAGCCTGGCCAGAATCGGCTCCAGCGCTCCCCGCGGGCAATCGTCGGCGGCCATCGGGTCGGTGAAGATGAACGTCCCGCTCGGCCGCAGAACACGGGTCGCTTCCTCGAGCACCCGGCTGCGATCGCCGCTGTGCAAGAACGCGTCCTGCGACCAGATGACGTCGTAGGAATTGTCTTCGAACGGCAGGTCCTCGAATGAACCGTCGACGACAGTGATCAGGTCGTCGAGATTCTGCTCACGGTTGAGCTTGCGGTTTCGCTCGTTCTCGACCTCACTGAGGTTGAGACAGGTGACTTTGCAGCCGAATGTCTTCGCCAGGTAACGAGCCGATCCTCCGTAGCCAGCACCGAGGTCGAGAATCTTCGTGTCTTCATCCAGCTTGAGTGCCGCTGCCATCTGCTCGACGGTTCGGCGGCTCGCGGTGGCGATGTCTTCGTCGGGCGAGGCGTAGAGGCCGACGTGGATGTCTTCGCCGCCCCACACGATCGCGTAGAAGTTGTCCGCGTCATCAGAGTTGTAGTAGTCACGCGCCACGTTGACGGTGGACGAGTACACGTCGGTCAACTCCTCATCCGGCCGGTAACGCTTCTCTGCCACGTGGATGAAGAAATCTGGCTCGTCCTCGCGGTACGTCTGCTGGAAATCGCCATAAGTCTCGATGCGCTGGAATCCAACCTCGCGCATGAGCCGCCGCACATAGTTCTTCCGCAACGGGTACATATTGAGGTGGTATTCAGAGCCATCCGCGAAGTTATAGCGGAAACGCGCCAACCCGTCGTCGACATGTTCCGGCACAGCGGAGACATCTTCACCGCAATAGTAATATGTATGCTTCGACGAAAAGCCTTGATCGAGGATCGAGTCGTAATTACGCTGATCTAGAATCAAGATTCCGTCATGCTTGAGCATTGCATAAAATTCAGCGAGCGCCTTACGCCGGTCGCGCTCGGTGAACAGGTGGGTAAATGAATTACCAAGACACACGATTGCGTCATATTCACCATGCACGTCACGGTTGAGCCAGCGCCAGTCGGCGTTTACCACGCGAAGGATGTGACCACCGTGCTTGACGCCGTTCTCGAAGGCCTTGGCCAGCATCTGCGGACTGCCGTCGGCGCTGACCGTCTCGAACCCCTCTTCGAGGAGCCGCACGGAATGAAATCCGGTACCGGTGGCCACGTCCAGCACCTTGCGCACGCCGTGCTTCTTCAATTGCTCGACGAAGAAGGTGCCCTCGCTCTCCGAGCGCGCCTTCCAGTCGATCAGCTCGTCCCACTTGTCGACGAAGCCCGTGACGTATTCTTCGGTGTAGTGATCGGTGGTGCGAACTTCTAGCGGATCGTCACCGAAGTCCTGGTGAACATCGGGGTTACCGGATGACTCCGGCTCCGGCTCCTTGGCTCTGCCTGCAACTTCAACGGCTTCGCTGTTCTTTCTCGCCATGCACAACTCCCAGTGTTCACGCAGCCCGCCGGACATGCGGTGGCCGAAGCATCGTTGGGTCAGCCGCCAGCAGCCCTCGTAAGCCGGATCTGGTCGCAGGCGGCGTGCGCCTTGGCACAGACGCTTTCCGCCCGCCTCTCGTCCGACACCCGTCGGTATTTCACAGGACCGGTCCCAGCGTCACGACGCGGCCTGCTGCTCGGCCGCGTCGCACGCTTAATACGCTAAAGGATGCGATCGGACATATCAACTCTCGCCCCAAGAATGCGCCCTGACCTGGGCATTTTCCGAGAATTCAGATGGAAGATCAACACAAGTCCCGGAAGCCTTCCCGGGGCACTAGATCAGCCCAGATTCAATGCCGTAAAGTAGTGACGTTATCCCACCTTGTTTGCATGATCATTGCTGGTGGACCGCACATTGCGGAGAATGCTCGGAGCGCTGATCGGATCCTCACAACGCGATGGAACTGACATTATCAGCTTGTCTAGAAATGTTCCCATCAGCGCAACCGTTTCAAATAGCGCAACTTTTTCGCCTTTTCTTTACTGTCGCCTAGTCAGTGAGAATGTCGCCATTTGCCTAGGTCAGGGCCGTGTTTCAGGCCCTCCCGGGCGGATCCCGCCGGTCCACCATGTGGTACAAGGGACCATCCTCAGCGGCACCCGCTGACTCGCCGGGGACCCCGCGGCTGTCGCGACGACGCTCGAACGTGGTCGAATACGAGCATGGTCTCCACCGACGACGCACTGCCGATCGTGTCCGCTGGTGTCGTTCTGCTGATCGGTCTGTGCCTGACCATCGCCTGGATACCCGCTCGCGGCCGGTATCCAGGGGGACTCCCCGCCCGAGTCGCCATCTCGCTAGGGGTGGCCGCGATCGCCTGGGAGCCGGTGGGGCTAGGTGTGCTCGGCGCGGTCTTGAGCGCCATGGGGGTGGCCATCTGGTGGGCCGGCCGGCCGGAACCTGAGCTGCCACGTCCCCGTCGACGAGGTCTCGTCATAGCTGCCGTCGTGAGCGGCCTGCTGGTGCTCGCCTCTCTGGATGGGTGGGGTCCCTTCGCCCGCGTACACGAAGACATCCGCGCCATCGCCACGGTGTTCGTCGTCGCTGTGTGCCTTCTCGGCACCCTTGCCGTCGCCGACCGCGCACGTGTCACGTTCCGGGATGCGCTACGCAGGCGAATCGAACAGAGCAGCCAGCACCCGACGATGTCCGCCTGATCACGCCAGCTCGTAGCGCACGGCCAGCGCGAACAGGCAGTCGCCGGGCGGCGTGCCCATTTGCCCCGCGTTCTAAGGTGCTGCGCAGCCGGGCGCGGCCACCGGTTCCGGCGGCGGAGCGCCCAGAGCCGGCATGCCCAGCAGCACCCGCCCCTGGCCGTCGTCAGCCTGCGAGGCACGCGTGGCTCGCTCATAGGCGTCACCAGCCCGGGTGGGGCGAACCTCGTACCGCCCTCCGGCGAGTGCCGAGTCAGCGACCAGGTGGTGCGGCGCAGCACGCGTGACCTCGACGGTCACGATGTCGCCCGGCCGGGGCAACGGCGTGTTGGCGGGCACGGCGAAGTGCACGAGACGGTTGTCCCGCGCCCGGCCTGAGAGCCGCTGGTACTTCTCATCCTTGCGGCCTTCGCCGTCGGCCACCAGGACCTCGACCTCTGCTCCGACCAGCCCGCCGGCCTCGCTCCACGCGACCTCGTCGACCAGAGCGGCCAACCGCTGATACCGCTCTTTGACGACGTCTGGCGGCACCTGCTCCTCCATCTCGGCGGCAGGAGTCCCCGGCCGCTTGGAGTACTGGAACGTGAAAGCCGAGGCGAACCGGGCCTCGCGCACCACGTGCAGCGTCTGTTCGAAGTCCGCGTCCGTCTCACCTGGGAAACCAACGATGATGTCGGTAGTGATGGCCGCGTGTGGCATCGCTTCCCGGACCCGGCCCACAATGTCCAGGTAACGCTGCTGCCGATACGACCTGCGCATTGCCCGCAGGATCCGGTCTGAGCCGGACTGCAGTGGCATGTGCAGTTGCGGCATCACCGTGGGTGTCTCCGCCATGGCGGCGATGACGTCGTCGGTGAAGTCACGCGGATGCGGGCTGGTGAACCGCACCCGTTCCAGGCCGTCGACGGCGCCCACGGCTCTGAGCAGCTTGCCGAACGCGTAACGGTCGCCGAACTCGACACCGTACGCGTTGACGTTCTGCCCTAACAGCGTGACCTCGATGACGCCGTCGGACACGAGCGCCTCGACCTCGGCGAGAACGTCGCCCGGGCGGCGGTCCTTCTCGCGTCCGCGCAACGCGGGCACGATGCAGAAGGTACAGGTGTTGTTGCACCCTACGCTGACGGCTACCCAGGCAGAGTACGGACTCTCCCGTCGCGAAGGTAGCGAGGACGGAAAGACCTCCAGCGCCTCGACGATCTCGACCTGCGCCTCCTGCTCTATCCGCGCACGCTCCAGCAGCGCCGGTAGTGAACCGACGTTGTGGGTCCCGAAGACGACATCGACCCACGGCGCGCGTCGGACGATCTCGTCCCGGTCTTTCTGCGCCAGACAACCGCCCACGGCGATCTGCATACCCTCCCGGCCGGCCTTCACCGAGGCCAGGTGGCCGAGGTTGCCGTAGAGCTTGTTGTCCGCGTTCTCCCGGACGGCACAGGTGTTGAGCACGACGACGTCCGCCCGCCGGACGTCGTCGGCCTTGGTCAAACCGGCATCGTCAAGCAACCCGGCCAGCCGCTCGGAGTCGTGGACGTTCATCTGGCACCCGAAGGTGCGGACATGGTAAGTACGCTCGCTCATCTCAGTACCAAGGCTACGCTGTCATCGCGGCCTGCCGCCGCCGAGCATGGGGTCCGGTCCACCACTGCCAGAAGAAGATCGCCAGCCCGCCGGCCAGACCGATGGCATCAGCGGCGATCGAACCGTGCAGCAGCAATAGCCCGGAAGCCGCCAAGCACACCCGCAAAGCAGGGTTGATCTTGCGATCGACGTACCCTACGACGGCCACCCCGAGGCACAGGATCCCGAACAGTGCGCTGAGGAAGGCGAGTATCCCGGTGACCCAGGTCGCGTCCTGCAGCAACAACTCCGGCGACAGCAGGAACATGTAGGGCACCACAAAACCACCGAGTGCGATACGCGCCGATTGCACACCCGTGCGCATCGGATTGCTACGAGCAATACCCGATGCAGCATATGAAGCGAGACAGACAGGCGGCGTGATGTCGGCCAACACACCGAAGTAGTAGACGAACATGTGAGCGATGAGGATCTGTTCGGGACCGAACCCTCCCGCGATCATGATGGCCGGTGCGGCCAGGGTGGCGGTGATCACGTAGTTCGCCGTGGTCGGCACCCCGATCCCCAGGATGAGACAGGCGACCATCGCCAGTACCGCCGTCGGCAGCAGGTAGCCTCCGGCGAGGTTCACCAGCTCACGGCCCAGCTGCAGCCCAACGCCCGTCAACGTGATGACGCCGGCGATGAGCCCCGCGGCGGCACACGCCACGATGATCGGCAGCGCCAGCCGGGCGGCGTCGACCAGTCCGTCCAGGAACGTCAACGGCGAGAGCTTGTCCTCCATCGCCCGCCATCGCCGGAAGGCCAACATGATGAGCTGCGCGAGCACGTTGATCCCGATCGCGACGACGATCGCCGTCGTGGCCGCCCGCATCGGCGTCTGCCCCTGAAGCAGGACAACGAAGATCACGATGATCGGGATCAGCAAGTATCCCTTACGAAGGATCAGCTTTCGCACGTTAGGCAGCTGGTCACGCGGGAGGCCGCCGATCCCCAGACGCTTCGAGTCGTAGTGAATGATCACGTACTGCGCGACGAAGAAGAGGATGGCCGGGATGATCGCGGCCTTCATGATCTCCGAGTACGGCTGCCCGGTGATGTCGATCATGATGAACGCCGCCGCGCCCATGATCGGAGGCGCGAGCTGGCCACCGGTGGACGACGCCGCCTCGACCGCGCCGGCATACTCGCCCTTGTATCCCGACTTCTTCATCATCGGAATAGTGAAAGCGCCGTTGCCCACCGTGTTGGCGACCGAGCTCCCGGTGATGGTCCCGGAGAATGCGCTGGTCATAACCCCGACTTTGGCTGTCCCACCGGTCATCCATCCGGTGGCGCCGAAAGCCGCCTCGGTGAAGAACTTCTCCATGCCGGTGCGCTGCAGCATCGCGGCAAAAATCATGAACAGATAAATGAATGTGGACGATACCGCGATCGGTGTCCCGAAGACCCCTTCGGTGCCGAGGAACTGCGTGGAGACAATCCGGTCGATCGAGTAGCCGCCGTGCTGCAGGAAACCCGGCATCTGCTCACCCAGATAGGCATAAGCCAGCATGACCACCGCCACCGCCACCAGCGGTGTACCGATGACGCGCTGGGCGGCCACCAGGATCAGCATGATGCCGATCGTGCCAACGGCGAGATGGACGTCATCATGTCGGCCCGCCTGGCTGAGAATCTCCCTGGAGTTGAAGAACAGATACAGCCCGCTGAAGAACCCGAGGAGCGAAAGCACGACGTCAGCCACGGGCATACCGGCCAGCGCCCACGGGGCGTGTCTGGCGGCCTGGACAAGCAGTACTATGCCGACCGCCGGCAACGCCGCGTGCAGGCCCGCGTCGCCTATGGCAACGAGGTACAGCAGACCTGCCAGGATCATTCCGGTGATAATCCAGCTGCGGCGGATCTCTCGCTTCTGAAACTCCATCTTGGCCGGGTACAGCAGAAACGTCAGTCCCAGACCGAACGCCAGATGGAATGTCCGCTGCTGGTGGCTCGGTAGCTGCCCGAAGATGGCCGTATACAGATGGAAGACACTCAGCGACAGCGCCAGGATGAAGAACGCCCACCGCCACCACACCTGCATATGCGCACGCGTCTTGACCGTCGCCTCGGTGAAGCCGGCTTCCTCGAGCTGAGCTACATCCTTCTCGATCTCCTTGATGATCTCGTCGGGCAGCTCAGCGGGAACCTGCGCCGAAGCTCGGCTCACGTATCCCTCATGGGGAACCGGCCCGGGCTGTCTGTCGTCAGCCATCGCCTCCGCCTTGTCTATCGTTCGTGAACAGCGAGTTCGACATACTCGCCCGCGCGGGCGACATCCAGCAACCGCACCCGGTCACCGTCGGAGAAAACCAGCACGTGATCAACCGCCTCGCTGCCGACCCGGACCGGGACCGTGCCGATCGGGAAACCGTGATGCAGGACACGATACGCGCCGTCTTCGTGAAGGAACGTCGTCGTCCGATCACCGCTCTCTTCCGCGCCCGCGGGAAGGTTGGGACCGAACTCGTCGAACCAAAGCTCGTCGAGCAGGATCTGTGGGGCCTCATCGATCGAGAACGACTCGACCACCAGCCTCTTGGTCACTGAATGAGTGTGTTCCAAGTCGAACCCCTCACCAGGCGCGACGGGCCGACTGAAGGCCACCGTTTCCGCACCGTGGTCGTAGATCTCAAGCCGGAGCTCGCCGGAACCGGCCAGCCGCATCCACCCGGCGCCCGCCAGCGACAGCAGAAGGGCGACCAGCAACGTGCCCACGACATATCTGGCCCGACGCTGCCGCGAAGGTGGTGCGGCTTCGGATTCCAGCCGCACCACCCGGTTCGAAGCAGTCCTGCTCACCTCGAGGCTCGCCTTTCTGATCAGCGCCCGCCAACGGTCACCACGCGCCAGTTCGAGCGGGTTCACCCGCCGACGGGTTCATCGCCCCTCGTGAGACCTCAGTCCAACGCGCCGACCTCTTCGTAGTACCGCTCGGCGCCCGGATGCAGCGGAATGTCACCACGGCCGTCCAGCGCGGTCTCGATGTCGATCTCTTCCGCCGTGGCGTGCGCGGCGATAATCGCCTCGGTCTCCTGGTACATCACCCTGGTGAGCTCGTAGGCGGTGTCGTCGTCGAGATCCGACCGGGCATAGAGCGTCGCCCAGTTGGTCACCAGTGTGGCCGGCTCGTCAATGTTGGTGTAGGTGCCGGGCTCGTACGGGACCTCGGTCAATGATGGATCATCGGTCAGCGTCTGCTCCAGCAGCTCACCTTCGAGCGAGACCAGAGTCAGGTCGATGGCCGTCGCGACCTCCTCGAGGCTACCGGCCGGCAGCGCCAGGATGCCGAACGTCGCGTCGATGGAACCGTCTCGGAGCCGGTCGGCGGCGTCACCGAAGGTGTCCTGGAACTCCTCGACCTGAATGCCGGCCCGCTCCATGAGGTCACGAGCGAACGCTTCTGTCCCGCTGCCAGGCGGGCCGATCGCCACGCGCATGCCGTCCAGGTCCTCAACCGTCTCGATACCGGCATCGGCACGCGCGACGATCTGGTTGACCTCCCGGTAGACGTTGCCGATGAAGGTGATGTCGTGATCTTCGCCGTCGAACGGATCAGCGCCGGCATGGGCGAGCGCGGCCCGTCCGTTCACCGCCATGATCAGGTCGACCTCTTCGTCGTGCAGGAGCGCGAGGTTCTCGTCCGATGCACCACTGGATTGGGTACTCACCCGCACGTCTTCGACGTTGTCGTTCCACACGCCGGCGATAGCACCACCAAGCGGGAAGTACGTGCCGCCGGTGGAACCCGTAGCGATGGTGAGGGACTCCGTACCGTCCCCACACGCCGCCAGGAATAACGCGGGAGCCGCCAGCAACGCGGCAATCCGTCCCGCTTTAGTGCGCTCCGCCCTTGTCATGTTCATTGTCCTCCTCGAGATCAGAAAACCCATAGCCGCATCGCGAGGCGTTGACCAGAGGCCGCGGCCGCGATCCGGCGGTGCTACGGGGTGTTGTCCTCGTTCGTGGTAGATCGGAGTTTCATGGTCGACTCCACGGATCACTAGGACAAACAGGTGACTTTGCGTTGACGTTAAGGCCGCCTGGAAGCCACGGGCAAGGAGATCAGCACTCCGGCGTGTCTGGGACGCGGAACCGAGTCGGATTCGTGTCACGTTCGTGACACATCGCGCCTGGCCGCCCGCTCGCGGCGAACGACTCGTGGTCCCTGCGGGGGAACTAGCGAGCGAACTCCGTGGAGCGAGATTCCCGAACCACCGTGATCCGGATCTGACCCGGGTAGGTGAGTTCCTCCTCGACCTGTTTGGCGATATCCCGCGCCAGCACCTGCGCCTGGAGGTCGTCCACGACGTCGGGCAGCACCATGACCCGGACTTCTCGCCCGGCCTGCATGGCGAAGACCTTCTCGACGCCCTCCTGCGACATCGCGATCTCTTCCAGCCGCTCGAGCCGCTTCACATAGGCCTCGAGGGACTCCCGCCGGGCTCCCGGACGACTGCCGGAGATCGCATCGGCCGCCTGCGTCAGAACGGCCTCCACGGTGCGGACCTCGACCTCGTTGTGGTGCGCCTCGATGGCGTGCACGACGTCTTCGCTCTCGCCGTAGCGACGCGCGATCTCGGCCCCGATCAGAGCGTGGCTGCCGTCAACCTCATGAGTGAGTGCCTTGCCGATGTCGTGCAGGAGCGCACAACGCTTGGCCAGCGCGACGTCGAGACCGAGCTCCGCGGCCATCACCCCGGCCAGATGCGCGGACTCCAGCAGATGCTGAAGCACGTTCTGACCGTACGACGTGCGATACCGCAACCGGCCGAGCAACACGACCAGATCGGGGTGCACGTCGGCAACACCGACCTCGACCAAGGCGTCTTCGCCGGCGCGCACACAAAGGTTCTCGACCTCGGCCTTACTGCGGTGGTACTGCTCCTCGATTCGGTGCGGGTGAATCCGGCCGTCGAGGACGAGCTGTTCCAGTGTCAACCGCGCGATCTCACGGCGCACCGGATCGAAGCACGAGAGAAGCACCGCCTCCGGGGTGTCGTCGATGATGACGTTCACGCCGGTGATTTGCTCGAAAGCCCTGATGTTGCGGCCTTCGCGGCCGATGATGCGCCCTTTCATCTCATCGCCGGGCAGATTCAGCACCGACACCACGGCTTCGGCCGTTTGCTCCGACGCAAGGCGCTGAATGGCCAGTGTGATGATTTCCCGCGCGCGCTTCTTGGCGTCCTCGTTCGCCTCGCGTTCGATTTCCCGCGCTCTGATGGCCGCTTCTCGCTTGGCCTGGTTCTCTATCACTTCGACGAGTTCGTTCTTCGCCTCGTCGGCGCTCAGGCCGGCGACTCGTGCCAACTCGGCCTGCCGAGCATTCTCGAGTTCTTCGAGTTCGACGAATTTGGCCGCGATAGCCGCCTCTTGGCGAGATAGCTCGTACTCGCGGCCCTCCAGGGCACGGTTCTCAATATGAAGCCGAGCTTCGCGTTGGCCGAGCCGCGCCTCTCGCTGTTCTAGATCGAGCCGTTTTTCCCGAATCTGCGCATTCGTTTCGTCTGCGTGCTGCTCGAATTGTTCTGCCTCGGCACGCGCACGCTGAAGAATCTCGGTGGCTTCATTCTGTGCCGCCTCGGTGATACCGGCGGCTTGAGCCTGCGCTGCTTCTTGTTCGGCAGAAATAGCTGCCTGCTGCTCGTCAGCGGAACGCTGACTGGCGCGACGAACAAGGAAGAAGGCAACAACTGTAGCGGCGACAACCGCGACAATGCCGACGATGAGGATCGCAGTACCAGTCTCCATCGTCGGCTCCTCACATCAGCGCCCTCGCGGGCGAAGCTTCGGCGGAAACCGTCCGCAACCGCGATGGTCGTCATGCACAAGAGCCTCGTGCCCTGCCCACCATACTGAGCTAGCCATATATGGCCAACCACATCCCACAGCCCACGCATCGTATGCGCGCCGTCGAATACTAACCCCTTCGCGCCGCCTGGTGAGACGGAGGTCCGGCGTTTAGGTGCCCCGATGTCGTGCTGCTATGTCGATCCGCGGTGCGGAGTACTTTCCACCTTTAGCATCGAGGCTACGTAAGGGCGAACACAAGGTCAAGGCAGGGTAACCTTACTGCGCCCTGCAGGCGACATGGCCGCGGGCGTCCTCATACGTTCCAGCGGAACAAGACCGGCCTGCGCGGGAACATCCTCGCACAGTAATGAACGTCGCGAAAGATCATTCTTCAAGTGGTTCCGGCGGCATGCTGGACTCGTCCACGCCCTCGGATTCGAGCATTTCGCGCACCACGCGATAGGCCAGACCCGCCGGGTAACCCTTCCGCCCCAACATGCTGATCAACCTCCTACTGCGAGCCGCGGGATCGAGCCTCCGGGTGCCGGCCAATCGTTTGACGACAAGATCTCTGGCCATTTGCTCTTCCTGCTCGGCAGGCACTGCCTCGACGGCTTGCTCCACCACCCCCGGCGATACCCCCCGCTGACGCAGCTCGTGACTCAAGGCTCGCCTGGCCAGCCCGCGCCCGGTATGGCGGGACTCTACCCATGCGGCGGCAAACGCGGCGTCGTCGACCAGCTTGACCTCGCTGAATCGATCCAACACCCGGTCTCGCACATCTTCGGGCACGCCCTTTTTCTTCATCGCCTGATCAAGCTGGGCACGTGTCTGCGGCGCTGCTGCCAAGCGGCGCAGCGCGACAGACCGAGCCACGCTCTCCGGGTCAGCGAGCTCAGACCCTTCGTCCAACTGGCTTTCCGGGTTCTCAGCAGTGTCTGAGAACCCGTGTTCGCCGTTACTCATCGAACGCTGCCACCACAAAGATTTCAGAAATCAACCGGCGCTTCTTCTACCGCCGTGTCAATCTTTGGGCCTACGCCGAGCTTCTCCTTGATCTTCTTCTCGATCTCGTCGGCGAGGTCCGGATTCTCTTTCAGGAAATTACGAGCATTCTCTTTACCTTGTCCCAGTTGGTCACCTTCGTAGGTGTACCAAGCACCGGATTTCCGGACGATACTCTGCTCAACCCCGAGGTCGATCAAACCACCCTCGCGGCTGATCCCCTCGCCGTAGAGGATGTCGAACTCGGCCTGCTTGAACGGCGGCGCCACCTTGTTCTTGACGACCTTGACACGAGTACGGTTTCCCACCGCGTCAGTGCCGTCCTTCAACGTCTCGATCCGGCGGATGTCGAGACGGACAGAAGCGTAGAACTTCAGCGCCTTTCCACCCGATGTGGTCTCGGGCGACCCGAAGAAGACGCCGACCTTCTCACGGAGCTGGTTGATGAAAATGGCGGTGGTCTTGGACTGGCTCAGAGCACCGGCAAGTTTACGTAGCGCCTGGCTCATCAGCCGCGCTTGCAACCCCACATGACTGTCCCCCATCTCACCCTCGATCTCCGCCCGTGGCACCAGTGCGGCCACTGAGTCGACGACGATGATGTCCAGAGCACCCGAGCGAATCAGCGTGTCCGCGATCTCCAGCGCCTGCTCACCGGTGTCAGGCTGGGACACCAGCAGCGCATCGGTATCAACGCCCAGCGCCTTGGCATACTCCGGGTCCAGCGCGTGCTCGGCGTCGATGAAGCCGGCTACCCCGCCGGCCTTCTGAGCATTAGCCACCGCGTGCAGAGCGACGGTGGTCTTACCGCTGCTCTCCGGGCCGTACATCTCCACCACCCGGCCACGGGGCAACCCACCGATGCCGAGTGCCACGTCCAACGAGATCGCCCCCGTGGGGATGATCTCGACGGGTGCGCGGGCTTCCTCGCCCAAGCGCATCACCGATCCCTTGCCATACGCTCGCTCAATCTGCGCGAGCGCAGTGTCAAGGGCCTTCTCGCGATCTGCGGGAGCTGCCATGGATACCACCTGAGATTGACGGGCCGCCCCGCGGCCCTGAGTTCGTTTAGCCATCGATCGAGACACTACGCCGTGCCACTGACAGGGTCGAGATCAAAACTGGCCCTGTGGATAACATTCGCTGTCTCGACATGTTCCACACGCTATACCGAACCTCTGTTCGAACGCGAGCGACACGCCGTCGCAGCCACTCCCGCCCGCCCACCCACCCACCCCAGGTGATCGTCAGTGCGTTGTGGTCGCTCTGAGGTGATCAAGAGTGGGTTGAGGCTGCGCGTCAGCGACCACAACGCACTGACGATCACCGCAAAGGGGTGCCCTCACGGGGAGCCGTGGACCAGTTCGCCGTCGAGGAAAGTGGCGACCACCGGCACGTCGGCCAACGACGCGGCCTCGACGTGGCGCGGATCGTCACCCAGCACGACGAGATCTGCACACATCCCCGGTTTGAGGACGCCCACCTGGTCCTCCATCCGGCACGCGTACGCACTCCCCGTGGTGTAGGCCGCGAGCGCTTCGTCCACGGTGACGGATTCGTCCGCACCGATCGGAACACCCCCTGAACTAGTGCGCTGCACCATCTGCTGGATCGCCCGCAACGGCGCGCCGTCGGAGACCGGACGGTCTGAACTGCCCGCAAGGCCGATGCCGTGGTCGAGGAACGAGCGCCCCCGGTAGAGCCACTTGCTACGCCGCTCCCCCACCAGCCGGTGGTAGTCGTCGCCGAAGACGCGCAGGAAGGTCGGCTGCACGACCGCGGTCAGCCCGGCCGCGGCCATCCGTTGCAGCTGGTCCGGACGGACCAGCCCGGCGTGCTCGATCCGGTGCCGGGCATCCGGGCGTGGATCGGCCGTCTGCGCCGCCATCACCGCGTTGATCGCCTGGTCGATGGCCCGGTCGCCGATGGCGTGCAGCGCCAGTTGCCAGCCGGCCCGGTGGGCATCGCTCACCAGCGACGTCAGTTCGGCGTCGGAGTAGGTGAGCTGACCGAGCCCGGCATCGCCCGCGTAGGGCTCGCTCACCGCGGCGGTACGGGCCGACATGCCGCCGTCGAGCCAGAGCTTGGTCGCGCCGATCGCCAGGCGCGCACTTCCCAGTCCGGTCCGCATCCCCAAGTCGATCGACCGGGCGATACCGTCCTCGGGCGCTGCCCCTGACTCCCGCAGCATCGTGGCCGGCGGCATCACCTGCACCCGGACCGGAAGCCGGCCCTGCTCCAATGCGTACTGATAAGCAGCGAGCTCCACCGGTGAGAAGCCGGCCAGGCCGGTGGCGATACCTGCGTCGGCACACGTGGTCACGCCTTGCGCCAGACACTGCCGCCCCGCCGTCTCGATCGCGTCGACGATCTCCTGGACACTGAGCGGCAGCCGCACCGCGCGAGGCAAAGCCATGGCGTCCTCGGTGAACAGGCCGGTAGGCCGCCCGTCACCCGCTGTCTCGACACCAGGCGCGGCGCCAGCGTACTCGTCGTCAGAAATGAGATCGAGAACCGCACGGGAGACCAGGCACGCGTGTCCGGAGACGTGGGTGATGAACACCTTACGGCCGGGAACCACCGTCTCCAGGTCCTGCCACGTGAGATGTCCGCCCAGCGGCCGCTGGTCGTATCCCGCCAGATCCACCCACCGGCCGTCCGGCGTCGCCGCTGCCGCCCCGGCTACCGCCTCGAGCACCGCGTCCTTGCTCCGGCATGCCGAAAGATCGACGAGCTGACTGGCGACGCCGGTCCACGTCAGGTGGGTATGGGCATCGACGAAGCCCGGCAGCACCGTAGCGCCTCCGAGGTCGATGGTGCGCGCCGCCGGCAGCCCGGCTACGTCCTCGTCCAGGCCGACGATCCGGCCCGCCCAGACGCCGATGACCGATGCGGTCGGCCGCTCCGGGTCCATCGTCAGCGCCTGGCACCCGGTGATCCGCAGGTCGAGCTGCATACTTCTCCTCTCCGGGCCCCTGCCGACGGCAGGTCGATCCCGGTCCTACGCCTGCAAAGGCGGTCCGCTCAGTACGTCGAGAACAGTATCGGCGGGAGTCCACGCCGGGGTCCTGATCGGCACGAACTCCGCAGCGGGCCGCCCGGCCGACGGTGCCGGTGATCCGTTCACCGTCCTGCGCATCACACAGCTACTCGGTAGTGCCGCGGACACTAACGCTCGGCGGGAGTGAGGTTCAGCGCCTCACATACCGCGCGCCAGACCACCCTCGTGTCTTCACCGGCTTCGAGGGCTTGGTGAACGGTGCGCTCCCCCAGGGTGTCGAGCACGTAGTCCCGCGCCCAGGAGTCGGCGTACGCCGACCCGAGGTGGTGTTCCATCCGCAACCAGAAGTCCGTCAACCGCACGCACCCAGTATGTGCCATCTCCGTGGCGCTGAGGACCGCCGGCCCGCGCAGGGCACTAGTAACGGCTGCGATCGTGCGTGATCTCTACGTCACCGGCGGAGGGTGGCCCCAGGGCCGAACCGTCCCAGCCATAGTGCGCAGGCGAGGTGTTGACCCAGTAGCTCGGCGTGCGTCCGGTGAACTTGCGGGACTCACGGATGTAATGAGACTGGTCGGCGTACTTGCCCAACGGCGTGTGCTCGCGCGCCACGATATCGGCGCCCAGCTGAGCGGAGAGGCGTATCTGCTGGATGATCGGGGTGGGAGGCTGCCCGGCATAGCGGCGGAAGATCCGTTCTTCCTGGCGCTGGCTCACCGTCGCCCGGGCGGCCCCGTCTCCGGCCACTATGCCCTGCCACCGCTCGAGGAATATCTCTTCGTCGAAATGCAGCGGCACCGATTCCCGCACGTCTCGTAGCAGCTCCGGCCAGCGCCGCGGATCGAACTCCTGGAACGGCGTCAGCAGCGGCATCTCGACGGCGGAGAAGCCCTTGTTCACGAAAAGACGAGGGTGTCCCAGCAGGACCTTGATCAGATTGGGGGTGCACAGTGCGAGCACTCCCTGTCGCACACCGTGCAGATGCCAAACCCGCGAGTGCGGGCCGAACAGCCGCACGCGCGGGCCGTCGCGGAGGAGTGTGACGAAAGGTGAGGGCAGGAGCAGAAGGCTCCCGGCGGGGCTGTGCTGAATCCGGTGCAGGAACTCACCCACAGCTGCGCGCCCCTTCGATCCGTCTCGAAGCCATCGTAGCTTCAAAACATGTCGGTTTCGTTCTATCGACCTCGATGACCCGCCGCATAACGTCAAGCTGTACGAAATCGGCGATAGGGGAATCGATGGCGCTGGGACCGAAAGCCATGGGCGAGGCGATCGCCGCCAACCTCAAGGTGAAGACGGGAAAGCCGCTGGAGGACTGGCTGGCGTCGCTCGACGCCGAGCAGCCCAGCGACGCCAAGGCGGCGGCCACCTGGCTCAGGCAGCAGGGTCTCGGCCATTTCCAGGCGCAACTGGTGGTTCAGAAATGGAATGGCGAGCCGTTGTACGACGACCCCGCTCAGATCGTGGCTGATCTGTTCGAGGGCTTCGACGAGCAAGAACGCCTGTACAACCGAGTCGTCGACGACGTGAGCGCCCGCTACGAAGTGGTGGTCAATCCCTGCAAGGGATATGTCCCGCTGTACTCGAAGCGCAACCGGATCTTCGCCTCGTTCAAGCCGACCGCTGAAGGGCTGTACATCGGGCTGATCGGCAGCAGCTTCGATTTCCCGACAGTGCCGCACGCCAGATCGCTCGGTGGCTCTGAGCGGATGGTCCGCGGCCGGTTCGTCGCCGACGCAGAGGCCGGTGTGGAGGCCGTCTGCCAGTCCTATGAGAACGAAGAGAACGGAGACTGATGTGATTCAGAAGATCGGCGTGATTTCGGTGCCGGTACACGACCAGCAGCGGGCCAAGGAGTTCTTCACCGGCGTCCTCGGCTTCGCCGAGGTGCGCGACGAGCCGTACACCAGCGAAGCGCGGTGGATCGAGCTCGCGCCTGAAGGCGCCGAGACCGCCATCACCCTGGTGACCTGGTTTCCCGCCATGCCACCGGGCGGGCTGGCCGGCATGGTGCTGAAGAGCGACGATGTGACCCGGGTCCACAAGTCCGTGGCCGAGTCGGCGGCCAGCGACGTCACCGACCCGGTCAGCGCGCCGTGGGGCACGTCATTCACCTTCACCGACACCGAAGGCAACGGCTGGATCGTGCAACAGGACTGAGGTTGGTGGACCAGGCCGACCAGCCGCCCACCGGTGCCTTCGACGAGATCGCTCTGGGCTGTCGGTGCGGCACGGCAGGATAGGTGGCATGGAGAACGTCCTCGAGATGTTCGGCCCGGCCACCCGTGCCTGGTTCACGAACTCGTTCGGCCGGCCGACGGCGGCGCAAGAGCATGCGTGGCGTGCAGTCGCGGCCGGCCGCAGCTCCCTGGTGGTGGCGCCCACCGGCTCGGGTAAAACGCTCGCCGCCTTCCTCTGGGCGCTGGACCGGCTCGTCTCCGGCCCCGTGCCGGCCGATCCGCTCCAGCGCTGCCGCGTGCTGTATGTGTCCCCGCTCAAGGCACTCACCGTCGATGTGGACCGCAACCTGCGGGCACCGCTGGAGGGGATCCGCCGGTCAGCCGCTGAGTTCGGACTCCCGGCGCCCGAGGTCACCACCACGGTCCGTACCGGAGACACCCCGGCCGACGAAAGACGACGCTTCGCCCGGCGGCCGGCCGACATCCTGATCACCACTCCCGAGTCCTTGTTTCTCCTGCTGACGTCCCAGGCCCGGGAATCCCTTCGAGGCGTGCACACGGTCATCGTCGACGAGGTCCACGCCGTGGCCGGCACCAAACGCGGTTCCCACCTGGCCTTGTCCTTGGAACGGCTCGACGCGCTACTGCCCGCCCCCGCTCAGCGCATCGGCCTGTCAGCCACGGTGCGCCCGGTGGACGAGGTCGCCGGGTTCCTCGGCGGCGCCCGTCCGGTCGACGTCGTGGCTCCGGCCAGCGAGAAGGCATGGGATCTGCGTGTCGTGGTCCCCGTGCCGACGCTGTCCGAGCTGGACGCCACGGACCGCGGGCCGGCCAAACCCGGCGAGGCCGGATCGCAGGCATCAGCCGACGGCTCCAGCGAGGGCTCGATCTGGCCGCATGTCGAGCAACGTGTCGCGGGTCTTATCGGCCAGCACAATTCCACCCTCGTGTTCGCCAACTCCCGGCGCCTGGCCGAACGTCTGACCAGCCGGTTGAACGAGATCGCCGAGGAGACACCCGAGCCACGGCATTCGCCGGCCGAGGTCATCGCTCAGTCCGGCGCCGCGCGCGGCGCCGGCGGAACGCTGGCCCGCGCTCACCACGGCTCGGTCAGCAAGGAACAGCGGGCACTCATCGAGGACGACCTCAAGTCCGGCCGGCTGCCCGCGGTGGTCGCTACCAGCAGTCTCGAACTAGGCATCGACATGGGCGCCGTGGACCTCGTCGTTCAGGTCGAGTCCCCGCCCTCCGTGGCCAGCGGGCTCCAGCGGGTCGGCCGGGCCGGGCATCAGGTCGGCGCCACCTCCCATGGTGTGCTCTTTCCCAAGTACCGGGGTGATCTGATCCAGACGGCCGTGGTGTGCGAACGGATGCGCCAGGGTCTCATCGAAGAGTTGGTGGTCCCCCGCAATCCGCTCGACGTGCTCGCCCAGCAGATCGTCGCCATGGTGGCTATGGATGATTGGCACGTCGACCAACTGCTGGAGCTCGTCCGCCGGGCTTACCCGTTCCGCGAGCTACCGGAGTCCTCCTTCCAGGCGGTGCTGGACATGCTCGCCGGGCGCTACCCCTCCGACGAGTTCGCCGAGCTACGTCCCCGGCTGGTGTGGAACCGGGACGACGGCACGCTGCACGGCAGGCCCGGTAGCCAGCGGCTCGCCGTCACCAGCGGCGGCACCATTCCCGATCGTGGGCTGTTCGGCGTCTATCTCGCCGGCGCCGACACCCGGCGCACCAATTCGCGAGTGGGCGAACTGGACGAGGAGATGGTCTACGAGTCCCGCGTCGGCGACGTCTTCTCTCTCGGCGCCACCAGCTGGCGGATCGAGGAGATCACTCACGACCGCGTCATCGTCTCCCCCGCCCCCGGACATGCGGGCCGGTTGCCGTTCTGGAAAGGCGACACCCTCGGCCGGCCGGCCGAGCTGGGCGCGGCGGTCGGAGCGTTCGTCCGGGAGATCGCGGCCGCTGACGAGCCCGACGCCCGGCAGCGCGCCACCCATGCCGGTCTGGACGAATGGGCCACGGACAACCTCCTCGAGTACGTGCACGAGCAACGCGCCGCCACCGGTCAGGTGCCGGATGACCAGACCATTCTCGTCGAGCGATTCCGGGACGAACTGGGCGACTGGCGCCTCGTCGTGCACTCTCCCTACGGGGCCCAGGTGCATGCCCCGTGGGCATTGGCGCTGGGGGCCCGCCTGCGGGAACGCTACGGCGTCGACGTACAGGCGGTCTACGCCGACGACGGCGTGGTACTGCGCATCCCGGACACATGGGACAGCGCCAGCAACGCCGCCGTGCGCCGCGGATCGGACGTCGAGCTGGTCGTCCTGGCCCCGGACGAGGTGGACGATCTCGTCACCGCGGAGGTCGGAGCGTCGGCGCTGTTCGCCTCGCGGTTCCGCGAATGCGCGGCGCGGGCTCTGCTCCTGCCCCGGCGCCAGCCCGGACGGCGTTCGCCACTCTGGCAGCAGCGGCAACGCTCGTCACAGCTGCTGTCCGTTGCTTCCAAGTACGGCTCGTTTCCCATGTTGCTGGAGACGATGCGCGAGTGCCTGCAGGACGTCTATGACCTACCTGGGCTGAACCAGCTGATGCGCGATATCGACGCCGGCCGGATCCGCGTCGTCGAGGTCGAGACCCCGCAGCCTTCCCCGTTCGCCCGCTCGCTGCTGTTCGGCTACGTCGAGGCATTCCTCTACGAGAACGACGCGCCACTGGCCGAGCGCCGTGCCCAGGCACTGACCCTCGATTCGGCGCTCTTGTCCGAGCTATTGGGGCACACCGAACTACGCGAGCTGCTCGATCTGTCGGTCATCGAGCGCACCGAGGCCGAGCTTCAGCGTCTCGTCGACGACCGCAAAGCCCGCGATTCCGAGGCTGTGGCCGATCTTCTGCGGCTGCTCGGGCCACTGAGCACCCCGGAGGTCGCGAAACGCTGTGCCGAGCCCGATGAGGCTCCGGTTTATCTAGAGAGCCTGGCCGGCCAGCGTCGGATCGCCGCGGTCCGGGTCGCGGGCGACGAGCGCTGGGCCGCCGTCGAAGACGTCGCCCGTCTCCGTGACGCGCTCGGTGTCGCGCCGCCGGAGGGAATCCATCCCGATTTCACCGAAACGGTAGCTGACCCACTCGGTGATCTTGTGGCCAGATACGCCCGCACACACGGCCCGTTCCAGGCCGAGGCAGTGGCCGAACGGTTGGGCCTGGGGCGAGCCGTGGTCGCGGGCGCACTGCGGCAACTGGTGGCCGATGGTCGTCTCGTCGAAGGACACTTGCGCCCGGGGACATCCGGCGTGGACTGGTGCGACGCCGAGGTACTGCGCCTGTTGCGCCGCCGTTCTCTTGCGTCGTTACGCCAGGAAGCCGAGCCCGTCGATCCCCCCACCCTCGCCCGGTTCCTCCCGGCCTGGCAGTCGGTGAACGGTTCGTTGCACGGCCCCGACGGCGTGCTGCGCGTGGTGGAACAGCTGGACGGGGTCCCGGTGCCGGCCAGCGCTCTAGAGCGGCTGATCCTCACCGCCCGAATGCCGGAATACAACCCAGTGTGGCTCGACGAGCTCACTACCGCGGGTGAAATCCTCTGGGCCGGCCGTGGCGTCATCCCGGGAGGTGACGGATGGGTTTCTTTGCACCTGGCCGATACCGCCGATCTGACGCTACCTGAGCCGGACGAGATCCCGGGCAGTATCGTGCACCAGGAGCTGGTCGGTGCGCTGGAGGCCGGCGGGGCGTTCTTCTTCCGACAGCTCAGCGACGTCGTCTCCGCAGCCGTCAGCGCGCAGGACAAGATCCGCGGTGCCACCGCGACCCTCGCCGAGGTCGCTGATTCCCTGGCTACGCCGCCCAAGATCACCGATCAGGAACTCACCTCGGCCCTGTGGGACCTGGTGTGGGCCGGGTTGATCACCAATGACTCCCTCGCGCCCTTGCGCTCGCTGCTGGCCGGACGCCGAGCCAGCCACCGGCAGCGCCCGGCGCCGACGCGCTCCCGGCCCCGCCGTGCCAGAACCCATCCGCCGGCCAGATCGGGGCCGCCGTCGGCGGCCGGACGGTGGTCACTGCTTCCCGAACGCGACCTCGATCCGACGCGCCGGGCGCATACCACCGCCGAGACATTGCTGGAGCGTCACGGCGTCGTCACTCGCGGCGCCGTCGTGGCCGAGCGTGTTCCCGGCGGATTCGCCGCCGCGTACAAAGTGCTCGCCGCCTTCGAAGACTCCGGGCGGGCCAGGCGCGGGTACTTCGTCGCCGGGCTGGGCGCGGCGCAGTTCGCGACGGTCGGCGCCGTCGACCGGCTCCGCACGTTCGCCTCGCACACCGGCGGCGGGGGCGGGGGGGGCGGCGCAACCCGCAGAACACACCGCCCAAAACCACACCCAC